>NZ_AJQF01000254.1:0-8665 GCF_000261705.1 Bradyrhizobium genomosp. III
TCGCCTTTCTCGAGGAACGGGTCGGCGCCGAGCTGCTGCATCGGACGACGCGCTCGATCAAGCTGAGCGAAGAGGGCGAGCGCTATGTCGCGATCTGCCGCCGCGTGCTCACCGAGCTGGAGGAGGCCGACGACATCGCGGCCGGACCGCGGTCGGCGCCGCGCGGCCTGCTCACGATCACTGCTCCCGTGGTGTCGGGCGAGATGGTGCTGCGGCCGATCCTGGACGCGTTTCTCGATGCCTGTCCGACGGTGTCGGCCAAGCTGCTGCTGTTCGATCGCGCGGTCAATCTGATCGAGGAGGGCATCGACATCGCGCTTCGCATCGGCCCCCTCGCGGATTCGGCGATGGTGGCAATGCGGGTCGGCGAGATCAGCCGCGTGGTCGTGGCAGCCCCGCGCTATCTGAAGCAGCATCCCCGCATCACCGAGCCCGGCGATCTCGCCAAGCATCAGATCGTGGCGATGGCCCATCTGCCCAATTCCTGGACCTTCGCGCCGCAGGCCGGTGGGGCGGTGCCGCGTACGGTCCAGTTCACGCCGCGTCTCATCGTCAACAGCACCTACGCGGCCGTAGCCTCCGCCGTTGCCGGCCGCGGCGTCGCGCGGATGTATTCGTACCAGGTGGCCGAGCAGGTTGCGCGCGGCGAGCTCGAGATCGTGCTGGCCGCCGAGAAGGATCCGGAGATGCCGGCACACCTGATCTGCCCGCAGGGCCGGCTCTCGGTGCCGAAGGTGCGGGCCTTCTCCGACTTTGCCGTGCCGCGGCTGAAAAAGCACTTTGCGCAGCTCAAGAAGAGCGTCGCTGCACGCTGAGCATCGCTGCAGCCAATGCGTTGTTTTGCGTATTCGGTCGTCGGGGTGAATCGGCCACTCTGTCCAAACGGTTAACGCCGGATTAACCGCGGACTCCTAGCCTGTCTCGGCCGGGGTTACTCGCAAGGCCGAGGTGAGCCTAATGGAAGCCCAGAAGATCGCGGTCGACGCCGTCGTCGCGCTGACCAATTGCGACCGCAACGCTGTCGTAGCCTTCATCCGCCAGCTCTATCTCGCCGGGGTGACCGACCCCAAACGCCTGACCTTCAAGGGTCTGCAGGCGCTGACGCGGGCGTAGCCGGCTGGTTTCGGCGTAGCGGCGCTGATCCTCGGCCTCATCGTGTTTTCGGTACTACGTCAAGTGTGGCACGATGCGTTGGCGGATTACGCTACGCTAATCCGCCCTACGACTTCTGCGGTAATCCCGAGCGCGTCTAGTGATGGTGTTTGCGCCCTGCGGAGCTATCAGGATGCTGATAGCCTCGCAGCTCGGCGTATCTTTGCATTTGGCTCTGATTGAGCAAGGCCGCGGTCGACAGGTGATATTTGAGGTGGCTCTCGCGGAGCCGGCCCTGCGTTTCCGAAATGGCGACGATGGTCGCCTTAAGCGACTCCGGCGTCACGGCACGGGCAGAGAACAGGTTGTCCAATTCCCTCTCTTGCTCCACGAGCTTGTTGCCCAGCGGGACCGTCTCTTGCTTCATCGAATCGAAGAGGTGCTGAATTTCGGCGCGCTGATCGCCGGTCAGCTCGAGCCGATCCCCGAGCTCGAGAACGTGACTGGGGCCGGGATATCCATTCAGTTCAGCGGCAAGCGCCAGACCCATACCGCGTCCGCTCTGGAGATCGTCGACCTGCTGGTGCGACAGCGCCTTGATGGGACGCTGCTCGAGGCCGGCATAGGGCTTGCTAGACTGCGCGCTGGCAGCGTTGCAGGTGACGACAAGCGTGGCCGCAAGCAGGAGAAGGCGTCTCATGAGTCTGGCTCCATGAAATCAGGCCGGCCGGTCGATCTCCGCCGGGGTGCTCTCGAAGTCCATATCTTGCTGGAAGGTCTGTCCCATGGCAACAAAGCTTGCCGTGATCGAGGTAGCCGAAGATGGAGCAGGTGATGGCCCTCTTGCCGACCGCCGACAGCGCGACGAAGCAGTTCTTCCTGGCGTGGCTGGACACCTTCGCGGGCTACGTCCGCGAGGTCGACTACGCCGCGGCGCGGCCGCTCTTCCATCCAGATGTGCTTGCCTTCGGCACGCATAACGACGTCATCCCCGGCCTCGATCAGTGGGTCACGACGCAATGGGACAACGTCTGGCCGAAGACGACCGACTTTCGTTTCGTGCTCGATCAGACCTCGGTCCTGGCATCCCGCGACGGCACGATGGCGACGGTGATCGCGCCGTGGACGAGCACGGGATATCATCCCGACGGCAGCGCGTTTGCGCGCCCCGGCCGGGCGACGATGGTGTTCACGTGGAACGGTGACGGGTGGCTGTGCGTGCATTCGCACATGTCGCTCAATCGCGGTGTGCCGCAGGTGAGCCACGCCAATCGGCCGGTGAAGGCCTGGTAGAAAACGCGAAAGGCCCCGGATGCGACCGGGGCCTTGATTTTGGATACCTAGGGCGCATTAGCGAAGCGTAATCCGCCGTTCAGCAATAACAGCAATCAACTGGTGATGGCCGCGCGAAGGTGACGGATTACGCTTTCGCTAATCCGTCCTACGCATCGGGCCTATTCCGGCTGGCCGATGCTCACCTTCAGCGTGCCGACGCCGTCGACGCCGCATTCGAGCTTGTCGCCGGGCTGGAGCTGCGACACGCCGGCGGGGGTGCCCGTCATGATGATGTCGCCGGCGGCGAGCTTCACCTGCTGCGAGAGCTGCCAGATGATCTCGGGCACGTTCCAGATCAGCTCGGTCAGGTCGCCCTTCTGAGCCTCCTTGCCGTTGACCGTCAGCCAGATCTTGCCCTTGGCGGGATGGCCGATCTTGGAGGCCGGCTGAATGGCGGAGCACGGCGCGGAGCCGTCGAACGACTTGCCGATCTCCCAGGGGCGCTCCTTCTTGCGCGAGGCGATCTGGAGGTCGCGGCGGGTGAGATCGATGCCGACGGCGTAACCATAGACGTGATCCAGCGCCTTGTCGGCGGGAATGTTCAGGCTGCCGCTCTTCATCGCGACGATCAGCTCGACCTCGTGATGCAAATCCTTGGTCAGCGGCGGATAAGGAATGGTGGCGCCGTCGGGCACCAGCATGTCGGCGTGCTTGGCGAAGAAGAACGGCGGGGCGCGCTCGTCATTGCCCATCTCGCGGATGTGCTCGAGATAGTTGCGGCCGACGCACCAGATGCGGCGCACCGGATAACGGCCGCTTTCGCCGACGACGGGAAGCGAAGCCTGGGGCGGAAGCGGGATGACGTAGGAGGCGGCGTTCATGCGGGTCTCGCTGCTCTTGAGGTAAAGTGGAACTCTATGCGGTTGCGCTGATCGGCGCCAGAGCGCCGGCATCGTAGTGTTGCAGGCGGAAGAACGAGGCATAGCGGCCGCCGCGGCGGAGCAACTCGTCATGCCGCCCCTGCTCGACGATCTCGCCGCCCTCGATCACCAGGATCGCGTCGGCATGCATGATGGTGTGCAGGCGATGCGCGATCACGATGGTGGTGCGGTTCTGGCAGAGATGCTCGATCGCCTCCTGCACCTGCCGCTCGGATTCGGAATCGAGCGCAGCGGTGGCTTCGTCCAGCAGGATGATCGGTGCGTTCTTGATCAGCGCGCGCGCCACGGCGATGCGCTGACGCTGGCCGCCTGAAAGCTGCGTGCCGTGCTCGCCGACCGGTGTGTCGTAGCCAAGCGGAAAGCCCATGATGAAATCATGCGCGCAAGCCGCTTTCGCTGCCTCGGTGATCTCGTCCTCGCTCGCGCCGGGCCGGCCGAAAGCGATGTTGTTGCGGATGGTGTCGCGGAACAGATAGACGTCCTGCCCGACATAGGCAGTCTGCGCCCGCAGCGATTTGCGAGAGATTGCGCCGATCGACTGGCCGTCGATCACGATGTCGCCTTGTGTCACCTCATAGAAGCGCAGCAGCAGCGCCAGCACGGTCGACTTGCCGCCGCCGGAGGGCCCGACCAGCGCCGTGACCTTGCCGGGCTCGGCCACGAAGCTCATGCGGTTGAGCACGGTCTCATTGGCGCGATAGGAGAAGCTGACATCGCGCAGCTCGATCCGGGCGTCGGAGAGCTTCAGCGCCGGCTTGTCGTCGTCGGAGTGCTCGCTCGCCGGGCTGTCGACCACTTCGAGCAGCATGCGCGCGCCGACGAGCTGGCTGTTCAAGTCGATGTTGAGCCGCGCCAGCCGCTTGGCCGGCTCGGTCGCCATCAGGAACGCGGTCATGAAGGAGAAGAACGCGCCCGGCGTGGCGTTGAGCGCGACCACGCTGTAGCCGCCATAGAGCAGGCAGCCGGCGACCGCGAAGCCGCCGAGCATTTCCATCAGCGGGTTGGAGCGGTTGGCGACGCGCGCCATCTTGTTGGCGTTGCGCTCGACGATGGCGATGTTCTCGTCGATGCGGCTCTGCATCGTGTCTTCGAGCGTGAACGCCTTCACCGTGCGGATGCCTTGCAGCGATTCCTGCATGGTCTCCATGATGTCGGCGGTGCCGGTGAACTGGTTGTAGGCGAGGCCCTTGATACGCTTGACCAGCTTGCGCAGCACCAGCATCGCGGGCGGCACCACGACGAGGCCGATGAACGACATCACGGGGTCCTGCCACACCATCACGCCGATCATGGCGAGCAGCATCAACAGGTCGCGCCCGACGGCGTTGACCAGCATGTTGAGCACGTCGGTGATCGACTTGGCGCCGGCCGTCAGCCGCGCCAGGAATTCTGACGAATGCCGCTCGGAGAAGAAGCCGACGCTTTCGCGCATCAGTTTTGCGAACAGCTGGCGCTGGTTGGTGGCGAGGATGGCGTTACTGATCTTGGTCAGGATCACCATGTGGCCGTAGGTCGCCACGCCCTTGATGAACAGCAGGATCACCGTGATCCCGGAAAACATCGCGATGCCCGGGATGTTCTTGTCGACATAGGCCTGGTTGATGACCTGGCCGAGCACATAGGTCGCGCCTGCCGTCGCGCCCGCGGCGACCGCCATCAGCGCGAAGGCGACGAGGTAGCGCCGCCAATAGACGACGCCCTGTTCCGTGACCAGGCGGCGAATCAGGACCGCTGCCGCATAGGGATCGTCGGTGATTTTCTTTGGAAACTGGGCCATCCGGTGTCCATTGACGGCGCAGGACAAAGCCTGCCCGCACGTCAGGGATCGAAGGGCCTCTGTGCCCGCTCAAGCGGGGTTTTTCAAGCCCAATTAAGGGCTTGCGCTCAGATGGAATCTAGGCCGAGGCGGCGTGGCGAAGCTCGCCATGGCGCTCGTGGAACAGCTTGTCCTCCCACGCCAAAGCGTGGGCCGCGATGGTCTCGAGGTCGTCGTATTGCGGCTTCCAGTCGAGCAGGCCGCGGATCCGGCTGGTGTCGGCGACCATGGTCATGATGTCGCCCGGCCGGCGCGGAGCGTACTGCACGGCGAAGCTGCGGCCCGAGACCCGGCGCACCGCGTCGATGGTCTCCAGTACCGAATAGCCGCGGCCATAGCCGCAATTGAGCGTCGTCGAGGCGCCGCCATTGCGCAGGTACGCGAGCGCCGAGCGATGCGCCTGCGAGAGGTCCGTGACGTGGATGAAGTCGCGAATGCAGCTGCCGTCGGGGGTCGGATAGTCGGTGCCGAACACGTCGATCTTGGCGCGCTGGCCGGTCGCGGCCTCGACCGCGATCTTGAGCAGATGCGTGGCGCCGACGGTGGCAAGCCCGATGCGCGCCTGCGGATCGGCGCCGGCGACGTTGAAATAGCGCAGGGTGACGTACTGCATGCCGTAGGCGGCGGCGACGTCGTGCAGCATGATCTCGGTCATCAGCTTGGACGAGCCATAGGGCGATAGCGGCCGCGTCGGTGCATGCTCGGGCACCGGCACCTGGTCCGGATTGCCGTAGACGGCGGCGGTCGAGGAAAAGATGAAGCGGCCGATGCCGCGCTTGACGGCGACATTGAGCAGGTTGCGCGCGGTCGTGAAATTGTTGCGGTAGTAGCCGAGCGGATCGCGCATCGAATCCGGCACGACGACGGAGCCCGCGAAATGGATGATGCTCTCGATGTTGTGCTGCGCGATCACGCCTTCGAGCAGGTTCTCGTCGCCGGCATCGCCGATGAACAGCGGCACGCCCTCAGGCAGATAGGCGGAGAAACCGGTCGAGAGATCGTCGATCACGACGACGTCCTCGCCGGCTTCCGCCAGCGCGAGGACCGTGTGACTTCCGATATAGCCGGCGCCGCCGGTGACTAGCACAGTCATGATCTCACCCGTCTTCGATCAACGCGCCAAGTTAACGTTTGCGCGGTGAAGAGGGGGTTTCGGCGCGGCTGAACTGGTCACTATGCTTAATGTTGCGTATAGGGACTTTGCGAAACGGAGCATGACGTGGCCAATTCCCCCGGCGATCTCGAAGTGATCGTGCCAAATCTGCACAGGCGCTATTCCGGGGTCACCGCGACCAACCGGATGGTGGCGCCGCGGCTGGCGAAACTGTACCGCTCCGCCTGGTTCGGCTCGCACGCGCCGGCTGGGATTGCGCGGCTGAGCGTTGCCGATTTTCTGAAGCTATGGCGCCGCAAGGCGCCGCTGATCTGGCACGCGCGGCGCAACAACGAGATGATCGCGGGCGTCGCGCTACGCGCGTTCGGCTGGCCGTTGAAACTCGTGTTCACCTCGGCGGCGCAGCGGCACCATAGTTGGATCACGCGCTGGCTGATCCGGCGCATGGACGCGATCATCGCGACGTCAGATCTTTCGGCCTCGTTCCTGAAGGTGAAGGCGACGGTGATCCCGCATGGCGTCGACACCGACATCTATGCGCCGCCGCAGGACCGCGCTGCTGCGTTCGCGGAGGCCGCGCTGCCCGGCCGCTACGCCATCGGCTGCTTCGGCCGTGTGCGCGCGCAGAAGGGCACCGACGTGTTCGTCGACGCGATGTGCCGCCTGTTGCCGCGCTATCCCGATTTCACCGCCGTGATTGTCGGACAGGTCACGGCCGAGCAGACGCCCTTTGCGAACGAGCTGAAAAAGCAGATCGAAGCGGCCGGCCTGCAATCGCGCATCGTCATCACTGGCGAGCTGCCGATCGAAGCGGTGCAGCGCTGGTATCAGCGGCTGACGATCTACGCCTTCACCTCGCGCAACGAGGGTTTTGGGCTGACGCTGATCGAGGCGATGGCGGCCGGCAGCGCGCTCGTCGCCGCACGCGCCGGCGCGGCCGAGCTGGTGGTCGAGGACGGCGTGAGCGGCGTGCTGGTCCCGACCGGCGATGCCGATGCGTTGGCTGCGGCGCTGGAGCCGCTGATGCGCGATGTGGATGCCGCGACGGCGATGGGCGAGAGGGGGCGAGCGCGGGTGCTCGCAAAATTCAGCCTCGATGCGGAAGCGGCGCGGATCGGCGAGGTCTATCGGCCACTGCTTTGAGCGGCCGGTGTCGCGCCGGCAAACAAAAACCGCGAAAACAACACAGTAGCCGCGGCCAGCAAAATCAACGGCTTGGCGGCTGACGCGATACGTTGCGGATTTCACGAAGCGCGTTTGACGCGTCGGGCAAAACACCGGCGCTTATCATCGGCGGCGCAGGCGTTGCCGACGCTCACGTCTCCGTCCGCGCCCCGGCCTCACCCAGCACCCGCTGCGCGATCGCCACCACCTCGCGCGCTGCGATATCGCGCATGCAACGGTGGTCGTTCATTTTGCAGACCGTGCTCTGGCAGGGCTGGCAGGACAGATCTTCCTTGTCCTGCACCACGGTCGCCGCAAGGCCGTTGAGGGGGGCCCAGAGATAGGGGCTGGTCGGGCCGAAGATGCCCATGGTGGGCGTGCCCAGCGCGGCTGCGATGTGCATCAGGCCGGAATCGTTGGAGATGGCGACGCCGGCCGCCGCCATGGCCAGCACGCCGTTGCGCAGATCGTTGCCGGTGAGGTCCCTGACCCCCGGGCCGCCCGCCGCGACGATCTCTTGGGCCAGCCCCTTTTCCGCGGGGCCGCCGACCACCCAGACCTCGAGGCCGCGCTCGACCAGCAGCCGGGCGGCCTCCGGATAGTAGGTCCAGCGCTTTGAGACGCCGACCGAGCCGGGGGCGAGCGCCACTGCGGCGCCCGCGCTGAGGCCGTTGGCCTGCCGCCAGCGGACGATATCGTCGGCCGGAACCCGCAATTGCGGCACCGGCCATTCCGCCGGCAGTGGCGCGCCGTCGGGCTGGGCCAGAGCGGCGTTCTTGTCGATGAAGCGGGGCAGCTTCTTCTCGCCCCAGCGCCAGCGGTTGAGCAGGCCGAACCGGAATTCGCCGACGAAGCCGACCCGTTCAGGAATACCGGCCAGGGCGGGCGCGATGGCCGCCTTCCAGGTCCGGGGCAGCACCAGGGCCGTGCCGTAGTTCCGCTCGCGCAGGAGCTTCCCCAGGGCGAACTGGCGGGCGACGGCGAGGCGGCTGCGCGGCAGGTCCCAGACGATCCCCTGGCGCACGCCGGGCATGTAATCGACCAGCGGGGCGCACAGGGATGTGGTGAGGAGATCGACCGGCCGGTTGGGCCAGCGCTCCTTCAGAACCCGGACGACGGTGTGATTCCGAACGAAATCGCCGATCCACATGTAGGGAATGATCAGAATCGGGCGGGTGTCGCTCCGATCTGCATCTCCGCTAAGTGTCGAATCTTGGTTCATTCGTTAATGGAGCCGAGGCGATCTGATTGTGGCGGGTCGGT
>NZ_AJQF01000255.1:0-5152 GCF_000261705.1 Bradyrhizobium genomosp. III
GACCGCACAATCCCAAAACCGCTTACACTTTGGCGGCTCATGCGCTACGGCAGGACCGGGCCGCAAAGATCGGGCAGGGATTTCGGAAATGTTGCTGGTGACCGGCGGGGCCGGTTTTATCGGGTCGAATGTCGTGGCCGCGCTCAATGACGCGGGCCGCAGCGACGTCGTGGTCTGCGATTTCCTGGGTAACGAGGGCAAGTGGCGGAACCTCGCCAAGCGCCAGCTTGTGGATATCGTCCCGCCCGCCGAGCTGATGGACTGGCTGAAGGGTCGCAAGCTCGATGCCGTGATCCATCTCGGGGCGATTTCCGCGACCACTGCGACCGACGGCGACCTCGTGTTCGAGACCAATTTCCGCCTGTCGACGCGCCTGCTCGACTGGTGCACGGCGGGCGCGGTGCCGTTCATCTACGCCTCCTCGGCGGCGACCTATGGCGACGGTGAGACGGGATTTGACGACGACGCCTCGCTGCCGGCACTGAAGAAACTGCGGCCGATGAATCTCTACGGCTGGAGCAAGCACATGTTCGATCTCGCGGTCGCCGGGCGGGTCGCGAACGGCGATCCGCTCCCGCCGCAATGGGCGGGCCTGAAATTCTTCAACGTGTTCGGCCCCAACGAATATCACAAGGGCTCGATGATGAGCGTGCTGGCGCGCCGTTTCGACGACGTCAAGGCCGGCCGCGTGGTGCAGCTGTTCAAGTCGCATCGCGAGGGCATCGCCGACGGCGATCAGCGCCGCGATTTCATCTATGTCGACGACGTCGTGCGTGTCGTGATGTGGCTGCTGGCGACGCCGTCGGTGTCCGGCCTCTTCAACGTCGGAACCGGCAAGGCGCGCAGCTTCAGGGATCTGATGTTGGCGGCCTATGCGGCGCTCGGCACCAGGCCCAACATCGAATATATCGACATGCCCGAGCAGATCCGCGGGGCTTACCAGTATTTCACCCAAAGCGAGGTCGATCGTCTCCACCGCGCCGGCTATAACGGCGGCTTCACGACGCTCGAGGATGCGGTGAAGGCCTATGTCGGGGATTACCTCGACCGGCCCGACCGCTTCCGCTGAGGCCATTTGAACATGCCGACGCCCATTCTCGATTTCGACGCCCTCGCGAAGGCCATCTCAGGCCGCACGGTGCTGTGCATCGGCGATATCATGTTGGACGAGTTCGTCTATGGTGAGGTGTCGCGGATCTCGCCGGAAGCGCCGGCGCCTGTCATCGCGGCCCAGCGCAGCGAGATCCATATCGGCGGCGCCGGCAATGTCGCGCGCAATGTCGCCTCGCTGGGCGCGCGCTGCATCTTCGTCGGCCTCGTCGGCGAGGACGACGCTGGTGCACGGCTCAAGGCGGCGCTGGACGAGCACGCCGGCATCGAAAGCGTGCTCGTGCGCGATCCCTCGCGCCCGACCACGCGAAAAGTCCGCTTCGTCTCCGAGCATTTTTCCACGCACATGCTGCGCGCGGACTGGGAGCAGGCGGCGCCTGCTTCCGATGACATCGAGACAAAGCTGATCGAGGCGATCCTGCCGCAGATCGCGCGCGCCGACATCGTGCTGCTCTCGGACTACGCCAAGGGCGTGCTGACGGCACGCGTCATCCGCCACGCCATCGATGCCGCGCGAAAGCTCGGCAAGCCCGTGATCGTCGATCCCAAGAGCCTGAACTGGGCGATCTATCGCGGCGCCACGCTGCTGACGCCCAATCGCAAGGAGTTCTCTGAAGCGACCCGAAGCCGCGCCGAGACGGTGCAGAGCATCGTCGAGGCCAGCGAGGACGTGATGCGGCTCGCCGATTGCGAGGCGATCCTGGTCACCCAGGGCGAGCACGGCATGACACTGGTGCCGCGCAATGGCGCGGCGGTTCACGTCCCGGCTTTTCCGGTGAAGGTGCGCGACGTCTCCGGCGCCGGTGACACCGTCGCCGCCGCGCTCGCGGTGTCGCTTGCTACAGGCGCGGACTGGGACACGGCGCTGCGCATGGCCAATGCCGCTGCTGCCGTCGCCGTCGGCAAGCAAGGCACCGCCAGTGTGAGCGCGGCCGAGCTGCGCCGAAAGATCCTGCCGCATGCCACTCTGGCGGCCGAGGAGAAGATCGTGCTCGAGCCGGCCGCACTCGATGCGCAGCTCGCCGAATGGAAAACGCAAGGCCAGCGCGTCGGCTTCACCAATGGCTGCTTCGACATCCTGCATCCCGGCCACGTCAAGGTGCTGACCGCGGCGCGCGCCGCCTGCGACCGCCTGATCGTGGGGCTCAACAGCGACGCCTCGGTGCGGCGGCTCAAGGGCGCCGAGCGGCCGGTCCAGGACGAGCGCGCGCGTGCCGAGGTGCTCGCCGCGCTCGAAGCCGTCGATCTCGTCGTCATCTTCGATGAGGACACGCCGATCGACCTGATCACCCGGATCAAGCCCGGCGTGCTGGTGAAGGGCGGCGACTACACCCGCGAGCAGGTAGTCGGCCACGAGGTCGTCGAGGAAGCGGGCGGCACCGTCGTGCTGGTCGACATCCTCCAGGGCTTCAGCACGACGGCGCTGGTCCATCGCGCCCGGGGAGGGGGCAAGTGACGACACTGGCACGCGAGACGACCGGCGGGATGTTGCTTCGCCGCCTGCGCAGCCCGGCGGCCTGGCGCGAGACGGTCGATATATTTGCGGTCCTGACCGCGGCCTCGCTGCCGTGGTCGACCTCGCTGGCGGGGATCTTCAACGCGCTGATGCTGCTCTGCATGGTGCCGTTTCTCGACGTCCGCGCGTTCCTGCAATCCTTGAAGCGTCCGATCTGCGCGGCCCCGATCGCGCTGGTCCTGCTCGCGCTGGTGGGGACGCTGTGGTCGGACGCGAGCTGGGGCGCCCGCTTCTATGCGGTCAATCCGACCATCAAGCTGCTGGTGCTGCCGGTCCTGCTCTATCATTTCGAGCGCTCGCCGCGCGGCCGCTGGATCTTCATCGCCTTCCTGGTGTCCTGCGCCCTATTGTCGGTGATGTCCTGGCTGGTCGCCTTCTACCCGAACCTCGCGCTCAAGACCGATCCGGCCGAGCGCGGCATCTTCGTCAAGAATTACATCGACCAGAGCCAGGAATTCGCGCTTTGCGCGGTCGCGCTCGCCTATCCGATCGTGATGCTGCTGCGTGAGAAGCGATACTGGTTCGCCGGGCTGCTGACGGCGCTGGCACTGAGCTTCTTCGTCAACATGACCTTCGTCGTGGTGTCGCGCACCACGCTCGTCACCGTTCCAATCATGTTCGGCGTGTTCGCGCTGCTTCACCTCAAATGGCGCAGCATCGCGCTCATCTCCGCCACGTTGCTCGTCGCCGCTATTCTCGCCTGGCAGGCCTCGCCATATTTGCGCCATACCGCCGAGAGGTTTTCCGACGACTACACGCGTTACATGGAAAAGGGCGAGCCGACCTCGGCGGGTCTGCGGCTCGAATTCTGGCGGAAGTCGCTCGGTTTCTTCGCCGAGGCGCCGATCAAGGGGCACGGCACCGGCTCGACGCGCGGATTGTTCGAACGCGTCGCGACGCCCGCCGGTCAGTACCAGGCGTCCGCCGAGGTGATCGGCAACCCGCATAACCAGACGCTGAACGTTGCCGTGCAATGGGGCGTTATCGGCATCGCCGTTCTCTACGCGATCTGGATATTGCATCTGCGCTTGTTTCGCGGCGACGGCCTTGCCAACTGGATCGGGCTCCTGGTGGTGGTGCAGAACGTCTTCACCTCGCTGTTCAACTCCCATCTGTTCGACTTCCACGAGGGCTGGATGTACGTCATCGGCGTCGGCGTTGCCGGCGGCATGGTGATCCGGGGGCAACAGGCCGAGGCGAAGACGGGGGAAGCCGGTTCCTGAAAGCCCGCGCGGCTGGCAAGTCTGGTCCAGATGGGCTATCAGCGCGGTCAGGTTGCATCTAACTGGGTTTTCATCGGTCGGCGGATGACGCGTCTTTCGCATCTCACCTTGCGCAATTTCCTGATCGCGCTCCACGACCTGCTGGCGACCGCGGCGGCGCTTTTTGCCGCCTTCTATCTGCGATTCGAGGGTGGCGACGGCTTCTTCGACCGTCTGCCGCTGCTGTTCCAGATCCTGCCCTACTTCCTCGCCTTCAGCGTGGTCGTGTTCTTCATCTTCAACCTGACTACGACGAAATGGCGCTTCATCTCGCTGCCTGACGCGTTGAACATCATCCGCGTCGCGACCGTGCTGACGGTCGCCCTGCTCGTGCTCGACTACATCTTCGTGGCCCCCAACGTCCGCGGCGCCTTCTTTCTCGGCAAGGTGACGATCGTCCTCTACTGGTTCCTCGAGATCTCCTTCCTCAGCGCGCTGCGCATGACCTACCGCTACTTCCGCTATACGCGGGTACGACGTCATGCCAGGGGCGAGGAGGCCGCGCCGACGCTGCTGATCGGCCGCGCCGCGGATGCCGAGGTGCTCCTGCGCGGCATCGAGAGCGGGGCGATCAAGCGCATCTGGCCGGTCGGCGTGCTGTCGCCGTCGAGCTCGGATCGGGGCCAGTTCATCCGCAACGTGCC
Source organism: Bradyrhizobium genomosp. III (assembly GCF_000261705.1). Lineage (NCBI taxonomy): Bacteria > Pseudomonadati > Pseudomonadota > Alphaproteobacteria > Hyphomicrobiales > Nitrobacteraceae > Bradyrhizobium > Bradyrhizobium genomosp. III. Next base: position 4,533 of record NZ_AJQF01000255.1, read on the forward strand.
GGTGCTGGGCGGCATCGACGACGTCGAGGACGTCGTCGCCGATTTCGCCAAGCGCAACAAGCCGATCGCGCGCCTCGTCATGACGCCCTCGGCATTCGAGCCGGAAGCGCGTCCGGAATCGATCCTGATGCGGGCGCGCAAGCTGGGTGTGATCGTCAACCGGATGCCTTCGCTCGAGAGCGGCGATACGCCGCGGCTCACGGCCGTCGCGGTCGAGGACCTTCTGCTGCGGCCGAGCGAGACGATCGACTATGCGCGCCTGGAAGCGCTGATCAACGGCAAGGCGGTGATCGTCACCGGCGGCGGCGGCTCGATCGGGTCGGAGATCTGCGAGCGTGTCGTGGCCTTCGGCGCCGCGCGGCTCCTGATCGTGGAAAACTCCGAACCCGCGCTTTATGCCATCACGGAAGCGCTCGCCGCGCGAGGCGCGGCCGCCGAGATCGAAGGGCGGATCGCCGACATCCGCGACCGCGAGCGCATCGTGCGCCTGATGGCGGGGTTCAAGCCGGACATCGTGTTCCACGCCGCCGCGCTCAAGCACGTGCCCATCCTCGAACGCGACTGGAGCGAGGGCGTCAAGACCAACATCTTCGGCTCGATCAACGTTGCGGATGCCGCCG
>NZ_AJQF01000256.1:0-74591 GCF_000261705.1 Bradyrhizobium genomosp. III
GCTTTGCGGAGATGTACTGCCAGGCGCTGGATCACGACCTCGCAGCCGGGGCGCACGGCGCCAAGCCGCCGATGCGGCTGATCTCGGTCCGGTTCGGCAACGTCCTGGCTTCGAACGGCTCGGTGGTTCCGAAATTCAAGGCCCAGATCGAGGCCGGCGGCCCGGTGACGGTGACGCATCCCGACATGGTCCGCTACTTCATGACCATCCGCGAGGCCTGCGATCTCGTCATCACCGCGGCCACGCATGCGCTCGGAACGCACCGTCCCGACGTCTCGGTCTACGTGCTCAACATGGGCCAGCCGGTGAAGATCGTCGATCTCGCCGAGCGCATGATCCGCCTTTCCGGGCTGCAGCCGGGCTACGATATCGAGATCGTGTTCACGGGTATGCGGCCGGGCGAGCGCCTGCACGAGATCCTGTTCGCCACCGAGGAGCCGACCCGCGAGATCGGCGTTGCCGGCATCATGGCCGCGCAGCCGAACGAGCCGCCGATGCAGACGTTGCGCAAATGGATTGCGGCGCTGGAGCAGGCGATCGCGCGCGACGATCGCGCCACCATCAGGACTATCCTGAAGGATGCGGTGCCCGAATTCGGGTCGACCGCGGCCTGACCATGCAGCCTCGGGGCAAGATCGTCGTCGCGAGCCAGCATTATCCGCCGGATACGAGCACGACGGCGGCGATCATGGCCGAGATCGCATGCCGTCTCGCCGCCGAGCACGAGGTGGTCGTGCTCTCGGGCTGGCCGGGCGCGTTGCCGGACTTGCAGACCGGTCCGGGCAAGCCGCGCGTCATCGCAATCAAGAACCGCATGGCGGGCAAGGCGGCGCTGGTGCGGCGCGGGGTCTCGGAGCTGCTGTTCGCGGCGCGCACGTTCTTCGCCTTGCTGCACGAGCTCAAGGCAGGCGACGTCGTGCTCACGGTCACCGCCCCGTTCATGCTGCCTTACGCGGTGGCGGCGGCAGCCAGGCTCAAGGGCGCACGCTCGGCGCTGATCATGCACGACCTCTTTCCCGACGTGCTGGTGATGGCGGGCCTGCTGAAGCCGGGCTCGTTCGTGACGCGGACGATGCGCGCCGCCAACGGCCTGATGTTCCGCGCGCTCAATGCCGTCATCACCATCGGCCGCGACGCGGAGCGGCCGCTGCTGAGCTATGCCGGAATGACGCGGAACAAGATCCGCTTCATCCCGAACTGGGCAACGCTCGTGCCCGCGCCGCGGCCGGTCGATTCGGACAACCCGTTCCGTAAGGTGCTTTCCGCGCGCTTCATCGTCGGCCTGTCGGGCAATCTCGGTTTCACCCACGATCCGGAGATCGTGTTCGAGGCGGCGCGGCTTCTGAAGGACGAGGCCGACATTCACTTCCTTTTGTCCGGCTGGGGCATCGGCTTCGAACGGCTGAAGCAGTTGCAGGCGGCGGCGAACCTGCGCAATGTCTCCTTTGTCGGGCGGGTCGAGGATGCCGAGCTCGAGGCATTCCTGGCGTCCGCCGATCTCTGGATCATTCCATACAGGAAGGACGTTGCGGGGGTGTCGGTGCCGAGCCGGTTCTACAATCTGCTGGCGGTCGGCCGTCCCGTGGTGCTGGTGTCTGAGCCGGAGTCCGAGGCTGCCTTGACGGTGGTGGAGAACGGGCTCGGCTGGGTCGTGACGCCGGGCCGCCCGGACCGGCTCGCCGCGGCGATCCGCGCGGCGTCCCGTTCCAACGACGATGCGATGACGGAGCGCGCGGTGAGGACGGCATTGCGATTCGACCGGACGACGGCGATGAACGCCTATTCCCGTGTGATCGACGAATTGTTGCACACCGCGAACCTTTCGGAGCAACGATGAGCGAGAAGAAACCGGTCGTGCTGGTGACGGGAGCGAGCGGCTTCGTCGGCCGTCATGTCGTGCCGGCGCTCCAGCGCGAGGGATGGTCGGTCCGCCGCGCGGTCCGTCGCGCGGAAGGTGCCGACGACGAGGTGGTGATCGAGACGATCGGTCCCGAGACCGATTGGCAAGCCGCGCTGGAAGGCGTCGACGCCGTCGTCCATCTCGCCGCGCGCGTGCATCACAAGCACGAGGAGCATGCGGTCCAGCTCTACCGCAACGTCAACATCGCCGGCACGCTGCATCTGGCGCTCTGCTCGGCGACGGCCGGCGTGCGCCAGTTCGTCTTCATCAGCACCGTGCTGGTGCACGGCCGCAGTAACGAGGGCCGCGCCCCATTCAGCGAGAGCGATATCCTGACGCCGCGCGGCCTCTACGGCATGTCCAAGGCTGCGGCCGAAGCGGGCTTGAGGACGCTGGCGCGCGACAACGACATGAAGATCTCGGTGATCCGGCCGCCGCTGGTCTATGGCGCGGGCGCCAAGGGCAATTTTGCGCTGCTGACGCGCGCGGTCCAGCTCGGGTTGCCGCTGCCCGTTGCCGCGATCCGCAACCAGCGCGCCTTCCTTGCCGTGCAGAACCTGTCGTCGTTCATCCTGCGCCGGCTCGGCCATCCCGATCCCGCCAGCAATTTCGAGATATTCCTCGTCGCCGATAGGGAGCAGGTCTCGACACCCGAATTCATCACCCGTCTGGCCGAAGCGTCCGGCAAGAGCCTGCGGCTGTTCGGCATGCCGCCGGGCCTGCTCAGCACGCTGCTCAGCGTCATGGGCCGGCAGGATACGCATGACAGCCTGATCGGCTCGCTCGAGCTCAACATCTCCAAGGCGCTCGCGACCGGCTGGCAGCCGCAGGTGTCCCTCGACGAGGGGTTGCGGCTGGCGCTGTCGGCTCAGGATGCCTGAGGGCGGGAGAAGCGCCGCAGCACGAAGGCGACCGCGACCGCGCCCGCGAACAGGGTGACGATCGCGACCGGCATCGAGCCGGCGCGAACGCTGACGATGGCAAGCAGTGCCAGCACGAGATTGAGCGCGAACACCTCGCCGATCACCTGCTTGACCTTAAAGCCGTTGTCGGTGGCGCGCTGATAGAAGTGCGTGCGGTGTGCCGACCAGAATGGTTCGCGCCTGATGATGCGGCGAAACAGCGTGATGGTGGAATCCGCAAGGTAATAGGCCGGCAGCAGCAGCGCCGCAGCGGGCTGTCCGTGCCAGGCGAGCTCCAGCAGGCACCAGCCGAGCAAGAGGCCGATCGGCAGGCTGCCGACATCGCCCAGGAAGACCTTTGCGGCTGGGCGGTTGAACGGCGCAAAGCCAAGCATGGCCCCGCACAGCGCCGTGGCGAGCAGCGCCGCGGATGGCGAGAGGTCGCCATACCATCCGAGCAATCCGAGCGCGGCCGTGACAGGCACCACCTCCGCCACGGTCATGAGGTCGAGCCCGTCCATGAAATTGACGAGGTTCACGAACCAGATGCCGGCGAGCAGGATGAGGCCGCGCTCGAGCGCGAGCGGCAGCGCCGGCACGATGCGCGCGGTCTCCGGTGTCGTGAATACGACGGCGGCCACGGCTCCAGCCTGAAGCACGAGGCGGAGCAGCACGGGCAGGGGCCTGATGTCATCGACAAGTCCGACCATCGCGATCACGACGGCGGAGCCGATCAGAGGCAAGGGAATCGCGCCGTACGTCCAGGCCGCCCAGGACGCAGCCACCAGCAGCGTGGCTGCGACAACCGCGATGCCCGCACCTTGCGGGGTCGGTATCTTGTGCGACGAGCGTGCGTTCGGACGCGCCAGTGCATAACGCTGCAGCAGCGGCATGCTGCACCAGATGATGCAGGCGGAGATCAGTGCAGCCAGCACGGCCGGCGCAAGCGCAAACAGCACCAGCCCGGCCGCATGGTCCGGACCCGCGACGAGGGTTGTCACTCCGGCACTCCGATCGGCGCCGACCCCTGCGCGGCTTTCTCCGCGCTGAGGATCCAGACCAGGCCGCCGAACGCGCCGACGATGAAGGACACGGCGCCGAACAGCAGCGAGACGTTGACGCCCTCGTTGGCGGCCAGGCCGGCGAAGCCGAACGCCAGGCTCATCGTGGCTTCACGCACGCCCCAGCCGGCGATCGAGATCGGCATCATCGTGATCAGCATCACGGGTGGCACCAGCAGGAACACGTCGCTGAAGCGAACCGGGGCCGCAATCGACTGCACGACGCACCAGGCGATGACGACGGCGAGCACGTGAACGAGCACCGACAGGATTGCGATGATCGGTCCGCGGCTGCGGCTGAAGATCACGCGGTTCGCGATCACGGCACAGGCGTGAATGTGATGCGTGGCCCACCAGGTCTTCAGCCAGCGCCATTTCAGCGCGCCGAAAACCAGGAAGCCGAGGCCGCCGGCGAGCGCCAGGAAATCGATGAGCAGCAGCGCCGAGCGCCCGTGCGGATCGGTGATGAGGGTGTAGCTCCAGGGCAGGCTCGCGACGATCAGAATCGCGAGCGCGATCAAGCCGATCGCGCGGTCGACGAAGATCGAGTAGGTCGCCGCACGCCAGCCGGCACCGGCGCGCGCGACCAGCCAGAGCCGGACCGCGTCGCCGCCGATCGCCGACGGCAGGGTCTGGTTGAAGAAGGAGCCGATCACGTTGTAGCGCATGGCGCGGCCGAGCTCGAGCGGCGCGCCGCAGACGGCGCTGATCTCGCGCCAGCGCAGCACGCCGACGAAGATCTGCAGGAAGGTGACCGTGATCGCGGCGCCGATCCAGAACAGGCTGGTCACGGTGAAGCGCGAAAACAATTCGGACAGATCGACCTTGCGCAGCGCCAGATAGAGCAGCGCCGCGGAGATCAGGATTTTGGCCGTCGACAGCAGGATTCGGCGCATCTCGCCCGCATGAACAGGGTTTGCGAAGATTTGAGGCAACCCGACGCGAGCGCCGAATTCGGCCGCTTTGGTATGGTTTTGGCGCCGATCTTGCAATAGCTCTCGTGGGCTCTCGTGGAGGGGCATTATGGAGCGCATGAGCCGCGGCGGGCCTATTGCGATCACCTTGAGGTGACGGCTAAACAGGATCGGGCTAAGGATCCCCGGGGAACAGGATGACGGATCAGGCGATTTTGGTCACCGGGGCCGCCGGCTTTATCGGCTTTCACGTCGCCCGGCAGCTCCTGGGCGAAGGCCGCACCGTCGTCGGGCTCGACAATCTCAACAGCTATTACGATCCAGCACTGAAGCGGGCGCGCCTGGCGCTGTTGCAGAGCGACCCCCGCTTCTCCTTCGTCGAGGCCGATCTTGCCGACCGCGAGACGATGGCGGCGCTGTTTGCGCAACATCGTTTTACGGAGGTCGTGCATCTCGCGGCGCAGGCCGGCGTGCGCTACTCGATCGAGCAGCCGCACGCCTACGCCGATTCCAATCTGGTGGGCTTTCTCAACGTCCTCGAGGGTTGCCGCAACAGCGGTTGTCGTCATCTCGTCTACGCCTCGTCATCCTCCGTTTACGGCGCCAACACAAAATTGCCATTTGCGGTTGCGGACCGCACCGACCATCCCGTGAGCTTCTACGCCGCGACCAAGAAGGCGAACGAGGTGATGGCGCAGTCCTACAGCCATCTCTATCGCCTGCCGGTCACGGGACTGCGCTTCTTTACCATTTACGGGCCATGGGGACGGCCCGACATGGCCATGTTTCTGTTCGTAAACGCCATCATGGCGGGCAAGCCGATCCGGCTGTTTAACCATGGCCGAATGCGTCGCGACTTCACCTATGTTGATGATGTCACACGTGTAGTATCCAAGCTGATCAATCTTGTGCCTGCGGACGATCCGGCTGCCGCAAATGCGCCGTTTAAGCTCTACAATGTCGGCAATCACCATCCGGAGGAACTGATGCACGTCGTCGGGCTTCTGGAGCGGGAGCTGGGCCGGACGGCGATCAAAGAATTGCTGCCGATGCAGCCGGGAGATGTGCTGGAAACGTTCGCGGATGTCGAGGACCTGATGCGCGACACCGGCTTTGCACCGTCAACGCCGATCGAGCATGGGGTCCATAATTTTGTCACCTGGTATCGGGACTACTTCAAGGTTTGAGATGACGATGGACAAACGCATTATCCCCCTGATCATGTGCGGCGGCGCCGGCACGCGGCTGTGGCCGGCTTCGCGCGAGGTGCGGCCAAAACAGTTCCTGCCGCTGTTCGGCACCCGCTCGACCTTCCAGGACACGCTGCTGCGCGTTTCCGATCCCTCCCTGTTCGACCGGCCGATCGTCATCACCAATGCGTCCTATCGCTTCATGGTGCTGGAGCAGCTCGCCGAGATCGGCATCGAGGCCGACGTGATCCTCGAGCCGATGCGTCGCGATTCCGGACCTGCGATCGCGGCCGGCGCGGTGTTCGCGCAGAACCGCGCCAGTGAAGCCATCGTGCTTGCGCTCGCCGCCGACCACGTCGTGCAGGACAATTCCGCTTTCGTTGCCGCCTGCCGCGAGGGCCGTAACGCCGCGAGCACCGGGCGCATCGTCACCTTCGGCGTCAAGCCGGAGCGGCCGGCGACCGAATACGGCTACATCAACCCGGGCGAGGTGATCTCCGGTGAGGTGCATGCGGTCGCGCGCTTCGTCGAGAAGCCGGACGCGGTGAAGGCATCCGACTACGTCAATTCGGGCTATCTCTGGAACAGCGGCAATTTCATGTTCCCGGCCAGCGTGCTGCTCGACGAATATCGCAGGGTCGATGCAGGAAGCGTCGAGGCCGTCACCAACGCGGTCAACAATGCCGGCCGCGATCTCGGCTTCGTCACGCTGGAGCCCGAGGCGTTCGGCGCGGCCAAGGCGATCTCGATCGACTATGCCGTGATGGAGAAGACTTCGCGCGCCGCGGTCGTGCCGGTGTCGTGCGGCTGGTCCGACGTCGGCTCCTGGCACGCGGTGTGGGAGCTCTCCGACAAGGACGCACAAGGCAATGCGTCGCACGGCGCTGCGGTGTTCGAGGATTCCCGCAACTGCAACGTCACCACCGATTCCGCGCTGGTCGCGCTCGAAGGCGTCGACGATCTCGTCGTGGTCGCGACTGCTGATGCGGTTCTGGTCTCGCGCCAGAAGGATGCCAACGGCCTGAAACGTCTCGTCACGAAGCTGAAGTCGGTCGCGCCGAAGGTCACCGAGGAGCATCTCAAGGTGCACCGGCCCTGGGGCAGCTATCAGTCGGTCGACAATGGCGAGCGCCACCAGGTCAAGCGCATCGTGGTGAAGCCGGGCGGGCGACTATCGCTGCAGAAGCACCATCATCGCGCCGAGCACTGGATCGTGGTCCGCGGCGCCGCCCGCGTCACCGTCAACGAGGCCGTGAAGACGGTGCACGAGAACGAGTCGATCTACATCCCGATGGGCGCCGTGCACCGGATGGAGAACCCCGGTAAAATCATGCTGGAACTGATCGAGGTCCAGACTGGAAGCTATCTCGGGGAAGACGACATCATCCGGATTGAAGACGACTATCAAAGGTCGTAACCAGCAAACTCCGAATCACGCGACCCGGGCCAAAGAGGCGATATTTTTCGGCTTAAGGCCCGGGGAACGTGTAACTTTTTGAATCAAATCGTGTCCGGGCCGCCAAGGCGGCATTCGCCACAAATGTGGCGTCCGTGCTAGAAGCGCGCCGGGGATTTGCGTTGAATCGGGGTTTGCTCAAATGAGTTCCAAAGGATCTGCACCGGCAAAGGCCGGCTTGCGCGTTGGCGTCATTGGCGCCGGCGTGATGGGCAGCAACCATGCGCGCGTGCTTGCGGGTCTTCCCGGCGTCAGCCTCGTCGGCGTCGTCGATCCTTCGCCGGCACATCGCACACGCGCGACGGAACTTGCCAATTGCGCGAGTTTCGAGACGCTCGACCAGCTCTTCGCCGAAGGCATCGACGCCGTCACCATCGCAGCTCCCACCCACCTGCATCACGAGGTCGCGCTCGCCTGCATCGCCAAGAACATTCATGTTCTGGTCGAGAAGCCGATCGCATCCACGGTGGAGGAGGGCCGCGAGATCGTCGCTGCCGCGCAAAAGGCCGGCGTCACGCTGATGGTCGGCCATGTCGAGCGCTTCAATCCGGCGGTTGCCGCCGTCAAGCAGGCGATCGCGGGCGAAGACATTCTTTCCATCGCGATCACGCGCGTCGGCCCGTTCCCGCCGCGCATGTCCAATGTCGGCGTCGTCATCGACCTCGCCGTGCACGACATTGACCTGATCCGCTGGTTTACCGAATCCGACATCGTCGAGGTGCAGCCGCAATTGTCGAGCGCCGTCGCCGAGCGCGAGGACATCGCGCTGCTGCAGTTCCGCACCGAGAGCGGCGTGCTCGCGCACATCAACACCAACTGGCTGACGCCGTTCAAGGCGCGCAGCGTCACGGTCGCGACCCGCGGCAAATACGTGATGGGCGATCTGCTCACGCGCCAGGTCACCGAGTGCTTCGGCTTCAAGCCCGACGGCAGCTATTCGATGCGGCATCTGCCGGTCGGACATGACGAGCCGCTCCGCGCCGAGCTGATCGCGTTCCTCAAGGCGGTGCGCAACGGCGAGACGCCGGCGGTCACCGGCGACGAAGGTGTCGCCAGCCTCGAGATCGCGACGCAGTGCCTGGAGACGCCGTCGCGGCCCGCGGCCAAATCGCCCGCCCTCAAAGGCCCGCGCCGCGTCGCCGGCTAAACCCGTCATCCATGTCGACCATTCAAGAAGGCGCCAAGAGCCAGGTCATGAACCAGCATCTGCGTTCCGAACCCATTCCCTTCATCGACGTCGGCTCGCAGCGCCGCCGGCTCGGCGCTTCGCTGGATGCCGCGGTCAAGCGCGTTCTCGACCATTGCCAGTTCGTCAATGGCCCTGAAGTCGCCGAGCTCGAGAAGCAGCTCGCGGCCTACAGTGGTGCCAAGCATGTCATCGGCTGCGCCAGCGGCACCGACGCGCTTCTGATGGTGCTGATGGCAAAGAACGTCGGGCCCGGCGATGCCGTGCTGTGTCCGTCCTTCACCTTCATCGCGACCGCGTCGCCGGCCGCACGGATGGGCGCGACCCCTGTCTACGTCGATGTCGACGAGACGACCTTCAACATGAGCCCTGAGTCCCTGAAGCGCGGCATCGCGACCGCTCGCAAGGCGGGCCTGAGGCCGGTTGCGGTCATTCCGGTCGATCTGTTCGGTCAGCCCGCCGATCACGATGCGATCGCCGAGATCGCCAGGGCCGAAGGCCTGTTCGTGATCGACGACGCCGCGCAAGGGTTCGGTGCAAGCTATAAGGGCCGCAAGCTCGGCACCTTCGGGCTCGCCACCACGACCAGCTTCTTCCCGGCAAAGCCGCTCGGCTGCTTCGGCGACGGCGGCGCGATCTTCACCGATGACGACGAGCTCGCGGCCACCTTGCGCAGCATCCGCGTGCACGGGCAGGGCGTCGACAAATACGACAACGTCCGCCTCGGCCTGACCGGCCGGCTCGACACCATGCAGGCTGCGATCCTGATCGAGAAGCTGAAGATCTTCGACGACGAGATCGCAGCCCGCAACAAGGTCGCGGAGCGCTACGCGCGTGGGCTGTCCAACGTGGTCACCGTGCCGCGTCTCAGCCCGGGCAATACCTCGGTCTGGGCGCAATACACCATCCGCCTGCCTGAGGGCACCGACCGCGACGGCTTCGCTGCCGCGCTAAAAGCCCAGGGCGTGCCGACCGCGATCTATTACGGCAAGTCGATGCATCAGCAGACCGCCTACAAGCAATATCCGGTGGCCGGGGGCGGCCTGCCCGGTTGCGAAAGCCTGTCGCAGGATGTCATCAGCCTGCCGATGCACGCCTATTTGACCGAAGCCGACCAGGAGCGGATCATCGCCGCCGTCCGCGGCGCGCTGGGGGGGTGATCTTGCGCTTTTCTTCCCTCTCCCCTTGTGGGAGAGGGTGGCTCGTCGCGAAGCGGCGAGACGGGTGAGGGGTCTCTCTCCGCACTGAATGCAAGGAGAGAAACCCCTCACCCGATTGAGTTTATATCTACTTGCGGCGCTGCCCTCTCCCACAAGGGGAGAGGGCACAGCAATGCGCATCGCAGGCCGAGCGGCCGTCTTTTTTCATCACGTCAAACTTCAAAGCCTTATCGTTAGACTGATTAGTCTCTAGAACAGTCCACATGCTCGGACGCATCTTCACGGTCGGTGGTTACACGCTGCTCTCGCGGCTGACGGGGTTTGCCCGCGACATCATGCTCGCGGCGATCCTCGGTGCCGGCCCCGTGGCCGATGCCTTTTTCGTGGCGCTGCGGCTGCCCAATCATTTCCGCGCGATCTTCGCCGAGGGCGCCTTCAACGCCGCCTGGGTGCCGGCCTATGCGCATGTCCATGGCGAGAAGGGGGAGGGGGCGGCAAAGCTGTTCGCCGACCGCATCTTCACGCTGCTGTTGGCCTCGCAGGTGGTGTTGCTCATCGTCGCCTGGCTGTTCATGCCGCAGGCCATGCGCATCCTGGCGCCGGGCTTCAGTGACGATGCCGAGCAGCGCAAGCTCGCGATCGAGCTGACCCGGATCACCTTTCCCTATCTGCTGCTGATCACGCTGGTGACGCTCTATGGCGGCATGCTCAACGTGATGCAGCGCTTTGCCAGCGCCGCGGCCGCCTCGATCTTCCTGAACGTTTCGATGATGATGACGCTGGCGGTCGCCGTCTGGTTTCCGAGCGCGGGCCATGCGGCTGCCTGGGGCGTCCTGATCTCCGGTTTCCTGCAATATTTCCTGCTGGCCGGCGATCTCGCCCGCCATGGCGGCCTGCCGCGCTTTGCGCCGCTGAAGCTCGACGAAGACGTCCGCGGTTTCTTCAAGGCACTCGGGCCTGCGACGCTGGGATCGATGGGCACGCAGGTGGCGCTGTTCGCCGATACCATCATCGCGACCTTCCTGCCTGCCGGCGCGCTGTCGGCGCTTTATTATGCCGACCGGCTCAACCAGCTCCCGATCGGCGTGATCGGCATCGCCATCGGCACCGTGCTGCTGCCGGAGATGTCGCGCCGGATCACGGCCAACGACCATGACGGCGCGATGAAGGCGCAGCGCCGCGCCTTCGACTTCACGCTGCTGTTCTCAATCCCGTTCGTCGCGGCCTTCCTCACCGTGCCGGACGAGATCATGCGCGCGCTGTTCGCGCGCGGCGCGTTCTCCAAGGCCGACGCTGTCGCCGCGGGCGGCACGCTCGCGGCCTACGCCATCGGCCTGATCCCCTTCGTGCTGATCCGCAGCGCGGTTGCGACCTTCTATGCGCGCAAGGACACCGCAACGCCGGTTCGCGCGTCGCTGACCGGCATTGCGGTCAATGTCGCGCTGAAGGTCGCCTTGATGGGATCGCTGGCCCAGGTCGGCCTTGCGCTCGCAACCGCCGTCGGTGTCTGGACCAATCTGTTGCTGGTGCTGTTCTTCGCCGTGCGGCGCGGCTTTCTCGTGCTGGACCGCGCCTGGCTGATGTCGCTGGCCAAATTCCTGCTGACCGGCTTGATCCTCGCCGCAGCGTTCTGGCTGATCGCGCACTTCAGCGCTTCAGCTCTCGCCTCGATGCGCTTCCACGACGAGTTGACGCTGGTTCTGCTCGCGATCGGGGGTACAATCGTCTACGCGCTTGCGATCCTCATCCTGTTCGGCCGCAGCTGGCTGGTTTCGCTGGTGCGCGGCTAGGCGCGTGCCGAAAGCCAACACGCCTACCCCGCCTTCACCGCGCCGAAGAATCGCTTTGAACGCGGACAACGCCGTGAGCGGATGGACCGTTTGTTGGGCCTCGGAGGCACCAGGGGTCTACAGCGCGTCATGCCCGCCGGGCGGCCTTCATGCGGTTCGCCAATCGTGATACGATCTCGACATTCAGGTGCCGTCCTCAGGCAGCAACGCGATGAGGCAGTGACCATGTCATTTCGCTCTTCCTGGTCCACATCTCGGATCGACCAGTTCGCCACCGGCAATGCCGACCTGCTGATCCTGATCGGCCGCATCCTGCTTGCATGGGTGTTTGTTGGCAGCGCGTATGGAGCACTTGGCAACTTCAGTGGCTCAGTGGGCTATTTTCGGTCGCTCAACCTTCCAGTGCCGCAGCTGTTCACGACGACCACCGTCATCCTGGAAATACTGATATCGGTTGGTTTGATACTCGGCGTTGGTACGCGCTACTGCGCAATTTTGATGTTTCTATTTGTATTGTCGGCTACTGCAATCGCACATCGTTACTGGGAATATCCCGCCGGTCCGCAACAGTTCGGGCAGTACAACAATTTCCTGAAGAACATCTCGATCTCAGGAGGCGCTCTGTTGATCCTGGTCACCGGAGGGGGCCGGTTCTCCCTCGATCGGAGGCTGGCAGGCTAGCAGCGTTGTTCGTTTCAGCCGCTTCTTCGGCCTGATAGCCGATAACTTGATTCGAGTGAGCATCGTCGGCCCCGGCAGAGTTGCGACAGGTTGCAGCCGCACGATGTGCCGTTTGGTCCGTTCGTCTGACGCCATCAACGCGACGCGCAGCTCTGCCAGCTCGGCAGCTGCCAAGCCGTGCCTTTGCGGCCGTTTACTGCGTCACTTCGCCTTGTGCCTGAAAGCAACCTCGAGCAGATGGCTGACGAGATTCGAGAGCGGCTTCAGGCGCTCGCTTATTATCCTGAAGGAAAGCATCAGCCACGTCGCGAGCGCGGCACACCACAACAAGGTTTCCAATGTTTCGGGCATGAGGACACCCATGAAAGCGATTACTGGAAATCCGAGCAGTGTTGCCGATCTGAACCCACGCGACAAGTCCTCCTAAAAGTGGCAACATGCTGAAACACTCGGAAGAACCGTAGCTCGCCATGACAATCGCCTCAGCACGGCGTCTGAGTGTACGCCGGGAAGCTGGACCATTTTGCTGCTGGTGCTCTTCTTTGCCGCGCGGCGCGGCTTTCTCGTGCTGGACCGTGCCTGGCTGATGTCGCTCGGCAAATTCCTGCTGACCGTGATCATAGCCGCAGCGTTCTGGCTATCGCGCGCTTCGGCGGTTCAGCTTTCGCCTCGATGCATTTCCATGACGAGTTGACGCTCGTCCTGCTCGCCGTCCGCGGCACGATTGTCCATGCTCTCGCGATCTCATCCTGTTCGGCCGCAGCTGGCTTGTCTCGCTCGTGCGCGGCTAGGCAAGCAGGTGCTCGCCCCCAGGATGCAGCGGACATCGGCACATCTCTTGATTTTGCGCGTTTGGCGTGCTACACGCGCTGCATGATTAAATGCTCGCGCACCGTCAACCGCAACCACATGACCCGCTTCGGCTGGGCCGTGGAAGGAGTCGTGCGCTAGGAATTCGACGACGACATCTTTTCCACCAGGCCCCGCCGGCATCGGACGGGGCCTTTTGTTTGGCCACGCTCCCTGCCGGCTCAACAGCAGGAGCGTCCGATGCCACCCCAACAGACGAACATCTCACCCGAAATTGAGGTCGATGCCGCAAGGCGTGGCCTCGACCTTTCCATCGTCCTGAGCCTGCTCAGGCGCTACTGGCGTGCATTTCAGGAGTGGCGGCCGCGCGCAGGGGTCACCTTGCAGGACCTCAGTGACAGGGAGCTGATGGACATCGGTCTGACGCGCGGCGATATCGATTGCATCGCGCCTGAGCGCGCCATCGAGAGATTGAGAGACAGCACGAGGACTCTGTGTGGCCGCGGTGGGATGTGACGGACACAATTCCTGCCGTTCCTCACTGCGACAAGGAGAGGAGGCGATCATGATATCGCATGCTGCCGGTGCTCAGGCGGACGTGGAAATCCGACGATTGAATGTCGATGATCTCGATCTTTTTCGCGACATTCGTGCGGAGGCGCTTCAGATGCACCCTCAAACGTTTGGGTCTCCTGAAGAGGACGACGGCGGGGAGCCGATGATGGCGGCTTATCGCCGTTGGCTGGATGGAATGATCCTCGGCGCATTTCGATGCGGGAGCTTGATGGGCGTCGCGGGCTTCTATGTATCGCCAGATCGGCGATCGCAGCACAGGGGCAACATCTTCACGGTTTACGTGAGGGAGGAGGGCCGAGGTAAAGGGGTCGGAGATCGGCTCATCAAGGAGCTTCTTGCCCATGCCGAGGCACGCGTCGAGCAGGTGCATCTCGCCGTCCTGCTCGAATCGACCGCTGCAATCAACACCTACAAGCGTAACGGCTTTGAAATCTACGGCACCGATCCCGCTGCCGTCCGCATAGGAGAGGCCACCTACGACAAGTACTTTATGGTCAGGAAATTCAGCCGCTAAGGCCGTCCCGCACGGCTGTCCGGCCTGGTCGCGCCAGAACCGTCGGGGGTGGCTTCGAATCATCGGCCTCAATGGGGGAACGGCCCGCCTAAACCCGTTTGCCTTGCCAGTTTTTCCACGGCAATATGCCGGCAAAACAACCATGAGAACGGGAAGATAAAATGGCGGCTCCCATCAAGTTCGGCGTTGGCCAAAGCGTGCTGCGCAAGGAGGATGACGCGCTCATCCGCGGCAAGGGCCGCTATACCGACGATTACGCGCCGCAGGCTGCGCTGCGCTGCCTGATGCTGCGCTCGCCGCACGCGCATGCCAAATACACCATCGATGTGAGCCGCGCCCGCGGGCTGCCCGGCGTCGCGCTGATCCTGACCGCCGACGACGTCAAGGATCTCGGCAATCTGCCCTGCCTGTTCAACCTCGAGACCGATCCGTTCACCGGCCCGCCATACCCGATCCTGGCCAAGGACGAGGTACGCCACGTCGGCGATGCCGTCGCCTTCGTCGTCGCCGAGACCATCGACCAGGCCCGCGACGCGATCGAGGCGATCGACGTCAAATGGTCGCCCCTGCCGGCGGTGACCGGCGTCGTCAATGCTGTGAAGAAGGGCGCGCCGCAGGTCTGGCCCGACAAGGCCGGCAATGTGCTGTTCGACGTCTCGATCGGCGACAAGGCGGCGACGGAAGCTGCCTTTGCCAAGGCGCATGCGGTGGCGGAAATCTCGATCATCAATCCGCGTGTGGTCGCGAGCTTCCTGGAGACGCGTGCGGCGGTCTGCGAATACGATTCCAAGCGCGACCATCTGACGCTGACGGTCGGCAGCCAGGGCAGCCACCGCCTGCGCGACATCCTGTGCCAGAACGTGCTCAACATCCCGACTGACAAGATGCGGGTGATCTGCCCCGATGTCGGCGGCGGGTTCGGCACGAAGCTGTTTCCGTATCGGGAATACGCCTTGATGGCGGTCGCCGCGCGAAAATTGAAGAAGGCGGTGAAGTGGGCGGCAGATCGCTCCGAGCATTTCCTGGGCGATGCGCAGGGCCGCGACAACGTCACCACCGCGAAGATGGCGCTGGCCGAGGACGGCAAATTCCTCGCGATGGATTGCGACCTGATGGGCGACATGGGCGCGTATCTGTCGACCTTCGGCCCCTACATTCCCCATGGCGGCGCCGGCATGCTGCCGGGCCTCTACGACATCCAGGCCTTCCACTGCCGGGTGCGCACCATCTTCACGCACAGCGTGCCGGTCGATGCCTATCGCGGCGCCGGGCGGCCTGAAGCTGCCTATGTCATCGAGCGCCTCGTGGACGCCTGCGCACGAAAACTCGACACGACGCCGGACGCCATCCGCCGCAAGAACTTCATCCCGCCGAAGGCGCTGCCGTACAAGACGGCCACGGGCAAGGTCTATGATTCCGGCGATTTCGCCGCGCATCTCAAGCGCGCGATGGAGATCGGGGAATGGAAGGAGTTTGCAAAGCGCGCCAAGGCGGCCAAGAAGGAGGGCCTGATCCGCGGCATCGGCCTTGCGAGCTATGTCGAGATCTGCGGCGTGATGGGTGAGGAGACGGCCAATGTCCGCCTCGATCCGAGTGGCGACGTCACCGTGCTGATCGGCACGCAATCGAGCGGGCAGGGCCATCAGACCGCCTATGCGCAGATCGTCGCCGAGCAATTCGGCCTGCCACCGGAGCGCGTGCATATCCGCCAGGGCGACACCGAGGAGATCGCGACCGGCCTCGGCACCGGCGGCTCGGCCTCGATTCCCACCGGCGGCGTCTGCGTGGAGCGTGCTGCGGGCGATCTCGGCAAGAAGCTGAAGGAGTTCGCAGCTCAGGCGCTCGAAGCGAGCGCGGGCGACCTCGAGATCACCGACGGCATGATCCGGATCGCCGGCACCGACCGCTCGATCTCCTTTGCTGACCTCGCCAAGCGCCCCGGCGCCGATCCCACGAAGCTGAACGGCAGCGCGACCTTCGCCAGTGCCGACGGCACCTATCCCAACGGCACGCATCTGGCGGAGGTCGAGATCGATCCGGCCACCGGCATCATCAAGATCGTCAACTACGTGATCGTCGATGATTTCGGCAAGACGCTCAATCCGCTGCTTTTGGCCGGCCAGGTGCATGGCGGCGCCATGCAGGGCATCGGCCAGGCGCTGATGGAGCAGGTGGTCTATGGCGCGGGCGACGGCCAGCTCATTACCGCGACCTTCATGGACTACGCGCTGCCGCGCGCAGCGGACGGGCCGGCCTTCGTGTTCGAGACTGCCAACGTTCCCTGCAAGACCAATCCGCTGGGGGTGAAGGGCGCGGGCGAGGCCGGCGCGATCGGCTCCTGTCCGGCCGTCGTTAATGCCATCGTCGATGCGCTCTGGCGCGAATACAAGATCGACCATATCGACATGCCGGCAACGCCTGAGCGGGTCTGGATCGCCATCAACGAGCACCATCGCCGTCACAGCCTCTAGGCGGCGATTCTTCCGCGGCGGGAATAAACGCTCGCTGCGGGGTTTCTATCCTTGAATGGGCCCATCCTCACCTCTGCGAGCCGGAGACATTTTCAATGAAACGAACGATGATTGTCGCGGGGACCATCCTGCTGGGTGCGGGCGCCGTGATGGCGCAGCAGGAGATCGCCGTTCAGCAGGACAATCTGATGCGCGCGATCGCCAAGAACCAGTATGGCGTGATCCAGAAGATGACCAAGGGCGACATCCCCTTCGACAAGAAAGCTGCCGATCAGGCCATCGCCAGCATCGAGGCCGATGTTGCCAAGATCGCCAAGACCTTCGAGGTCAATCCCAAGCAGGATGTCGTCGACGCGACCTATGGCGCCTCGCAAAAGGTCTGGCAGAACAAGGCCGATTTCGACTCCAAGATCCCGCCGGTGCAGAAGGCGATCGCCGATGTCAAGGGCAAGATCAAGGATGTCGCCAGCCTGAAGGCGGCCTATACCGCAATCAATGACCGCTGCAGCGATTGCCACGAGACGTATCGGGTCAAGCTGAAGTAGCGAGGCGCAATTCTCGCTCCATCCGGGCTACGGCGCCGATAAGGAATCGAAAAGGCGGTTGCGAAAGCAGCCGCTTTTTTGCGCCGGCGCGAAGCGCGGCAGGAATTTATGTCCGCAAGGCCTGACGGATCGCTGTGAGAGCAGCTATCTTGGCTGCAGTCGCCGCGGAATTGACGTGAGCTGTTGGAAATTGGCGCATCTCGCTCCCGACGGCCTCATCAGGAGTTCCATGGCGCGGCTTCAAGCAGAACAGCGAGACAGGCCATGGCAAAACCGTTTCCGTCGAAGACCCACATCGGCAACCATATGCTGCATCCCGAAACCTTGATGCTGACCTATGGCTATGATCCGCAATTGTCGGAAGGCGCCATCAAGCCGCCGGTCTTCCTGACCTCCACCTTCGTGTTCAGGACCGCCGATGACGGGCAGG
Organism: Bradyrhizobium genomosp. III; assembly: GCF_000261705.1. Taxonomy (NCBI): domain Bacteria; kingdom Pseudomonadati; phylum Pseudomonadota; class Alphaproteobacteria; order Hyphomicrobiales; family Nitrobacteraceae; genus Bradyrhizobium; species Bradyrhizobium genomosp. III. The sequence continues at coordinate 17,587 of NZ_AJQF01000256.1, forward strand.
ACTTTTTCGATTTCGTCTCCGGCCGGCGCGAGCCGCCGGAAGGCATGGGCGCGGGCCTGGTCTATTCGCGCTTCAATCATCCCAACAGCGAGATCGTCGAGGACAGGCTCTCGATCTACGAGCGCACCGAGAGCTGCGCGCTGTTCTCGTCCGGCATGGCGGCGATCGCCACCACGATCCTGGCTTTCGTTCGCCCGGGCGACGTCATCCTGCATTCCCAGCCGCTCTATGGCGGGACGGAAACGCTGCTGACGAACACGCTGGCCCGCCTGTCGATCGGCGCCGTCGGCTTCGCCGATGGGATCGACGAAGCCGCGGTCAAGCAGGCCTCGGAGGAGGCCATGGGCAAGGGTCGCGTTTCGATGATCCTGATCGAAACCCCGGCCAATCCGACCAACGGCCTGGTCGATGTCGCCATGATCCGCCGCATGGCCGATTCCATCGGAAAGGCCCAGGGACACACGCCGATCATCGCCTGCGACAACACGCTGCTCGGCCCGGTGTTTCAGCGGCCGATCGAGCACGGCGCCGACATTTCCCTATACTCGCTCACGAAATATGTCGGCGGTCATTCGGACCTGATCGCGGGCGCCGCGCTCGGCTCGAAGGCGCTGATGAAAGGCATCAAGGCGCTCCGGGGCGCCATCGGGACCCAGCTCGATCCGCATTCCTGCTGGATGATCAATCGCTCGCTCGAGACGCTGAGCCTGCGCATGGAAAAAGCCGATGCCAATGCGCGCCTCGTGGCGGATTATTTGCGCGACCACCCCAAGGTCGCCAAGGTCCACTACCTCGGTCATCACGAGGAGGACTCGCCGGCCGGGCGTGTGTTCGCGCGGCAATGCCTGGGGGCGGGATCCACCTTCTCGTTCGACATCGTCGGCGGCAAGGATGCTGCGGTCAAATTCCTCAACGCGCTGCAGATCCTCAAGCTGGCGGTGAGCCTCGGCGGCACGGAGTCGCTCGCGAGCCTGCCCGCGACCATGACCCATTCCGGCGTTCCCGCCGACATCCGCCGGAAAATCGGCGTGCTCGATTCCACGATCCGGCTGTCCATCGGCATCGAGAATCCCTCCGACCTGATTGCCGACCTCACGCAGGCGCTGAACGCGGCTTAAAGCATGATCCGGAAAAGTGCGCAGCGGTTTTCCGAAAAGATCATGCTTGAACAACAACCTAGAGCGCGATGACGATTCATCCTGATCGCATCGCGCTTTAAGCGCGGCCGGAATCGAAAAGGCCGGACGCCCCTCCTGCGCCCGGCCTTCACGCAACGAAGCAGCGTCGCGGCTTACTTCGTCACCTGACCGCGGATCTCGCCGCCCGGGTTGGCCGCGGTGTGGATGTTGACGTAGAGCTTGCCGCCGAGCAGATCGGCAGCCTGCGCGTCGGTCAGCGTCGCTTCGCCCTTCACGGGGCTGGCGGTCGCATTCGGGATCGCGAGCGCGACGCCGGCGTTCTTGCCGGCCTCCGCGGGGCCGTGGAAATGGGCGGCGGTAGCAGGGCCGGACAGCCCGGAATAGGTGACCGTCCACGAAAGCTTCTTGCTGGCGGCATCATAGTCCAGATCGGCGGTTCCGGTGGCGCTGCTGGTCGTTGCCGGCACCTCGGACTTGCCGTCGAGCGTTGCTTTCAGCTTTTCGGCGCTGGCCGGAGCTGCAAAAGCAACGGCACCGAGTGCTAAGGCGGCAATGACGGTCTTGTTCATGACATTCTCCCTGCTGAACCCGTTCGGGCTGCCAAACTTTCAACAGCCGGCATTTCAGTTTATTCCCGTTTCCGGCCAAGGCGGGCTAAATTCTTCGTGGCTGGAGCCGCGGCGACATTGGTCTTAGGTTCGCCGTGTCGAGTGAATGGATACCCATGTTGCAACGAACAATTCTCGGGGGGCTGCTCGCCGCGGTCGCCGCCGGCGTCGTCTATTGGTGGCTCAGCGCGCCGGTGGTGGCGGCTGTGGGCAACGCGCCGGCGCATGTGGCAAACCTCGCCAACGGCGAGGCCATGTTCAACGCCGGGGGCTGCGCCTCGTGCCACGCCACGCCCGACCAGCCCGACCGTGTCAGGCTCGGTGGCGGCCTCGCGATCAAGTCGCCGTTCGGAACGTTCTACGCGCCGAACATCTCCCCCGATCCGAACGACGGCATCGGCAAATGGACCGACGCCGACTTCGTCAACGCGGTGATGCACGGGGTTTCGCCAGGCGGGCAGCATTATTTTCCCGCCTTCCCCTATACGTCCTATCAGCACGCAAGGCGCGAGGACGTGCTCGATCTCTTCGCCTATCTGAAGACGCTGCCGCCCGTTGCAGGCAAAGTGCGAGACCACGACGTCGGCTTTCCGTTCAACATCCGCCGCAACATCGGCGTCTGGAAATTCCTGTTTCTGCACGACAAGCCTTTTGTCGCCGACGGCACCAAGTCGCCGCAATGGAGTCGCGGCGCCTATCTCGTCAATAGTTTTGGCCATTGCGCCGAATGCCACAGCCCGCGCAACGCGCTCGGCGGCATCATCCGGGGCCAGCGCTTTGCCGGCGGGCCCAATCCGGAAGGCGAGGGCTGGGTGCCGAATATCACGCAGAAGCGCCTCGGCGAGTGGAGCGCGAAGGATCTTGCCTACTTCCTCAAGACCGGGGAATTGCCCGACGGCGACAGCGCCGGCGGCGCGATGAAGCGTGTGATCAAGAACACCTCGCAATTGTCCGAGGCGGATATTGCGGCGATGGCGGACTATCTCAAATCGCTGCCGCCGGTCGACGGTCCGCCGCGGCCCAAGCGCAAGGAAGCTGGTTAGCTCAGCTGGCGCCGAACGCCTTGAAGGTGATGATGGTGAGGGTGTCCTGGATGCCCGGCAGCACCTGCACCTTCTCGTTGACGAAATGGCCGATGTCGGTGTCCTTGTCGACGTAGAACTTCACCAGGAGGTCGTATTGGCCGGCCGTGGAGTAGATCTCGGAAGCGATCTCGGCTTCGGCAAGCGCATTGGCGACCGTATAGGACTGGCCGAGCTTGCATTTGATCTGGACGAAAAAAGGAACCATCGCGGGCACTCCGAAAGCGTATCTGGCGGCTAATAGGCCAAACCCGGCACCATTTAGCAAGCGGACTTGCCGGCCACCAGATGTCGGTCCGGCGCCTAGGAGGTCACCACGGCCGCGGCGAATGCGTCTCTGAGCCGCTGGGCAAGCTCGACCTTGCGATAGGGCTTGGTCAGCACGATCGCCTGCGCATGCGCGTGGCCCTGCTCGACCAGGGTCTCCAGCGCGTAGCCCGAGGTGAACAGGACCGGCAGACCGGGGCGAATCCGCCGCGCCTGGTCGGCGAGCTCCCAGCCGCTCATGCCGCCGGGCATCACGATGTCGGTGAACAGCATGTCGATACCGGGCTCGGTGCGCAGCTGCTGCAAGGCCTCCTTGCCGTTGACCGCGGCAACGACGCGATATCCGAGAGCTTCCACCCTCCGAATGGCGGAGGAGCGAACGAACGGATCGTCCTCGGCGATCAGGATCGTCTCGTATCCTCGGGGCGCCGCGTCCTCGCCATCGGAAAGCTCGGCGTGCGATGATCCGATGTCCGCGCGCGGCAAATAGATCCGGACCGTCGTCCCCAGGCCCGGCTCGCTGTAGATCGAGACGTGGCCATTGGATTGCTTGGCGAAGCCATAGACCATGCTGAGCCCGAGGCCCGAGCCCTTGCCGACCTCCTTGGTGGTGAAGAACGGCTCGAAGGCGCGCCGGGTGACCTCGGGCATCATGCCTTCGCCGTCGTCGGTGATCGAGATCAACACGTAGCTGCCGGATGCGACTTCGGGGTGAAGGGCGCGATAGTCGTCGTCGAGTGTCGTCAACTCCGTGCTCAGGGTCAGGTGGCCACCGGCCGGCATGGCATCCTGCGCATTGAGCGCAAGGTTGAGCACGGCGGATTCGAGCTGGGCCCGATCCGCGAAGGCCACGATCGTGCCGGGCCTGGAGGCCGTCCTGATCTCGATGTCCTCGCGCAAGGTGCGCTTGAGCAGCTTGAACATGGACTCGAGCAGGCCGCGGCAAGCGATCGTCTGGGGCTGCAGCAACTGGCGGCGACTGAATGCGAGCAGGCGCTGCGTCAGCTCGGCACCCCGTTCGCCCGACTGGCAGATGTCCTCGGAAAAGCGGCGCAGATCGGGCCTCGCCTTGAGCTGCTCGCTCAGGTGCTCGGCGTTGCCGATGATGACGGTGAGCAGGTTGTTGAAGTCGTGGGCGATGCCGCCGGAGAGCTGACCGACCGTCTCCATTTTCTGCGCCTGCTGGAGCTGCTGCTCAGTCAGCTTGCGCGCGGTCAGGTCGTGGACGATGCCGACGAAGATCAATTCGCCGTCCTGCCGGGTCCGGCCGACCGACACGTCCATCGGAAAGGTCGATCCGTCCTTGCGCAGGCCGATGGCCTCGCCGGCGGTCGCGAAATGCCTTGCGTGGCTGTCGGGCGCGGTGCCCGCCTCGGGCATCAGCATCCTGACGTTCCGGCCCATGACCTCGTCGGCAGAGTAGCCGAACAAGCGCTCGCAGGCCGGATTGAACAGCAGAATATGGTCCTGCGCGTCGAGCAGGATGACCCCGTCGACCGCGGTCTCGACGATCGCGGTGAGGCGCGCCACGCTCTCGCGCATGGCGCGCTGGGCGTCGCTGACCTGCTGGAGCAGGAGCGTCGCGTCCCGGCTCTTGATTTCCTCCTCCTCGAGCGCGGCCTGGACCTGCCGCAGCTCGAACGGCGAGGGGATCGTCAGGATCTTCGGCAGCAGCGGCCAGAGCGCGCCCGCCGTGACCACGGATGCCACCGCGGTCGCCGCCTTGACCATGCCCTCGATGCCATAGACCGGGACCCAGAGCGTGTAGATCGACAATACGTGGGTCAGGCCGCACGCCATGATGAAGATCGCGAAGGCCCAATAGACCCAGCCGAACTTGAGGTCGCGCCGCTTGGTGACCAGAATCGCAAGGGCAAACGGAATCGAGAAATAGGCGGCGGCGATGCAGGCGTCGGAAACGACGTGAAGCCAGATCAGCTCAGGCTCCCACAACAGGCAGATGCCGTGCGGCGACAGCATGGACGAGTCGAGGAGACGTTCAAAAAAGGCCCACATCATTCCACCCCAAGATTCCGTTCCAGGCGGCTTGCGGGCCGGGAGCCCGCAACATGGGTGTCGCTGGACAGTTCCACTCTCACCTCGCGCTCCGGCGAAGCAGGTAAGGTTCGAGACTATACCAAGGGTCCGGCGCGGTTGCATTTTCAAGTCCGCACGATTGCGGGGCGTGCCGGCCCGCCGCTTGCCTGATTCGCAGGGAATACACGGCGTCGCGAATCACTGTCGGACACGGCTCGGCGCGCTTGCCGGTGTTCCACGGCCGCGCTAGGACAGGCCATGGCGGTGTCCTTATCCAGCAAAGGTGCCCGGCGATGACGACCCCAGTCGCACTCACCATCGCCGGCTCCGATTCGAGCGGCGGTGCCGGCATCCAGGCCGACCTGAAGACCTTTGCCGCGCTCGGCGTCTATGGTGCCTCCGCCATCACGGCGCTGACGGCGCAGAACACGCGTGGCGTTACCGGCATTCACCCGGTCCCGGCCGAATTCGTCACCGCGCAGATCGATGCGGTGTTCTCCGATCTCGACATTGGCGCGGTGAAGATCGGCATGGTGGCTGAGGTCGCCGGCATCGATGCGGTCGCGGCCGCGCTGTCGCGCTGGTCGCCGCGGCATGTCGTGCTCGATCCCGTGATGGTGGCAACCTCCGGCGACCGCCTGCTGGCATCCGAGGCCGTCGACGCGCTCCGCACAAAACTGATATCGCTGGCGTCGGTGATCACGCCCAATCTGCCGGAAGCCGCGGCTCTGCTCGACGAGCCGGTCGCGGCAAGCGAGGCCGAGATCGAAAGCCAGGGGCATCGCCTGCTGGCGCTCGGCTGCCGTGCGGTCCTGATCAAGGGCGGACACGGCGAGGGCGCCGAGAGCATCGATTATCTCGTCGATGCCCAAAACACGATCGCGCTCGCCGCGCCGCGCGTTGCGACCCGCAACACCCATGGCACCGGCTGCTCGCTGTCCTCGGCGGTCGCGGCTGGACTGGCCAAGGGCGAAGATCTGGAGCTTGCCGTGCGCAACGCCAAGGCCTGGATCAGCGCGGCCATCGCAGCCGCCGACCGCTTCAGCGTCGGGCACGGCCACGGCCCGGTCCATCATTTCCACAGGTTCTACTGAGGCGGGCCGTCCGCGGAAGCGCGGCCATCGATCCGTTGAGCGCTGGCTTCATCGTCCCCAATGCCTTGTGGCGACATCGAGCAAGCGCCTCTCCTTCGAGACGGACCGCTTCGCGGTCTCCTCAGGATGAGGCTGAACTGCGTCGGTCCGCTTTGAATTTGCAGCCGCGCACTCCGCCCTCATCCTGAAGGCCCGCCAACGGCGGGCGTCTCGAAGGATGTGCCGCGGGGGAGATGGCCTCAGGGAAGAGTAGGGTCCCGGCGCCTCCTGCGGCGCCATGTCGCCTGATTGTCGCATGCGGCTGATATTCGCAGGCAGGCGAGGCAAGGCGTGATTCGTATCTGAGGGTGCCTCAAAAGTTCAATTGGTCATCCCCCTGTCACGGGACATTGTTACAGGCTGGCGCATGGGAAGTTACGATGTGAGTGACGAGAGCCCGGAGCGGCGCTTTCGCACGTTGTTCATCTCCGACGTTCATCTCGGAGCCCGCGGTTCTCAAGCCGATCTTCTGCTCGACTTCCTACGCTACCATGATGCCGACACGATCTATCTCGTCGGCGACATCGTCGACGGCTGGGCGCTGAAATCGAGCTGGAACTGGCCGCAATCCCACAACGACCTCGTGCAGAAGCTGCTGCGCAAGGCGCGCAAGGGCGCCAAGGTCGTCTACATCCCCGGCAATCACGACGAGTTCCTGCGCAACTATTACGGCACGCATTTCGGCGGCATCGACGTCGTCGAGAACACGGTCCACACCGGCGTGGACGGCAAGCGTTATCTCGTCATCCATGGCGACATCTTCGACCTCGTGGTGCAAAACGCGCGCTGGCTCGCCCATCTCGGCGACAAGGCCTACGACTTCGCGATCCAGATGAATCGCTTCGTCAACTTCTTCCGCCGCTTGTTCAAGGTGCCCTATTGGTCGCTGTCGCAATGGGCCAAGCAGAAGGTCAAGAACGCCGTCAATTACATCGGCGCGTTCGAGCAGGCGCTCGCCGCCGAGGCGCGGCGCCACGACGCCGACGGCGTGATCTGCGGCCACATCCATTACGCCGTGATCCGCGACGAGGGCGGCATTCGCTACATGAATTGCGGCGACTGGGTCGAGAGCTGCACGGCGCTGGTCGAGCACGACGACGGTCATTTCGAGATCATCACCTGGGCGGATCATTTGCAGAAGCCGGCAGCCGTCCCGCAGGTTGCAGCCAGAGCTGCATAACAGAGGCCGCCTGATGCGCATCCTGGTCGCGACCGACGCCTGGCACCCGCAAGTCAACGGTGTGGTTCGGACGCTGACCAAGCTCGCCGACGCCGGCAAAAGCCTCGGCGTCGAATTCACGTTCCTGACGCCGCAATCCTTCCGCACCTTTGCAATGCCGAGCTATCGCGATGTGCGGCTGGCGATGCCCCGTCCCGCACGAATCGCCAAGCTGATCGAGGAGGCGCGCCCCGACAGCATCCACATTGCGACCGAAGGGCCGATCGGCCTGATGGTCCGCCGCTATTGCCGCCAGCGCAAGCTGCCGTTCACGACCAGCTTCCACACCCGCTTTCCCGAATATGTCCGTGCCCGCGTGCCGGTGCCGGGCTCGCTGATCTGGCGGGCACTGCGCCGCTTCCACGCGCCCAGCCGCGCCGTGATGGCGGCAACGCCTGCGCTCGCCCGCGAGCTGACCGAGCGTGGTTTCGACAATGTCGTGCTGTGGCCGCGCGGCGTCGACACCCATCTGTTCCACCCCCGCGCCATCGACCTTTGCCTGCCGGGACCGGTGTTCCTATCGGTCGGCCGCGTCGCGGTGGAGAAAAATCTCGAGGCCTTCCTCGATCTCGAGCTGCCCGGGACCAAGGTCATCGTTGGTGACGGCCCCGCGCGCGCCTCGCTCGAAGAGGCCTATCCCGACGCGATCTTCCTCGGCGAGAAGCACGGCGAGGAACTGGCGGATATCTATGCGGCCGCCGACGTCTTCGTGTTTCCGAGCAAGACCGACACGTTCGGCCTGGTGCTGCTGGAAGCGCTCGCGAGCGGCCTGCCGGTGGCCGCTTTCCCGGTGAAGGGTCCTCGCGACGTCATCGGCGATGCCCCGGTCGGCGCCCTCGATCACGACCTGCGCAGCGCCTGCTTCGCGGCGCTGGACATCTCCCGGCAGGACTGCGTCGCGTTCGCCGCCAATTACACCTGGGAAGCCTCGACGAGGGCCTTTGTGGCCAGCATTGAGGCGGTCGGCGCGGTGCTGCCTGGCCGGAACGCCGCGGAACAGCCGCGCTTCGTCGCCTGAAGAGAAAAATCCTCGCGCGGAGGTGTCTTGCCCGCGCTGCGGTGGCCGCGATAAGATCTGACATGACCGAACAGCTCCTCCCGATCGGCCCTGCCGATATCGACGCCGCAGCGCGCGTGATCGCGCCCTACGCCATCCGCACCCCGCTGTTGTCCTTTCCCGTGCTCAACGAGCGCGTCGGCGCCAAGGTCTTCCTGAAGCCGGAGATGCTCCAGCGCACCGGCTCGTTCAAGTTCCGCGGCGCCTTCAACAAGGTGTTCTCGATCCCGCAGGACAAGCGCGCCGGCGGTGTCGTCGCGTTCTCGTCCGGCAACCACGCCCAGGGTGTGGCGGCGGCGGCAAAGATTCTCGACATGCAGGCGACCATCGTGATGCCGGCGGATGCGCCGCTGTCGAAGCGCGAGCGCACCAAATCCTACGGCGCCGAGGTCGTGCTCTATGATCGCGACAAGGACGACCGTGAGGCGATCTCGCGCGGCATCGCCGAGAAGCGCGGCGCGACGCTGGTCAGGCCTTACGACGATCCCTTCGTGATCGCAGGGCAGGGCACTGCCGGCCGCGAGATCGCGGAAGACATGGCAACGCTCGGTCTCAGCCCCGACATCGTGGTGGCACCGGCGTCCGGCGGCGGCCTGATCGCGGGCGTCGCGACCGCCGTGAAGGCGCGCTATCCGCTAGCCGAAATCGTGGTGGCCGAGCCCGAGGCGTTCGACGATCACGGCATTTCGCTGAGCGCAGGCCATCGCGAGCCGCATCCGCCGGCGGGCCGCACCATCTGCGATGCGCTGATGGCCCTGATCCCCGGCGAGATGACCTTCGCGATCAATAGCAAGCTGCTGGCGCGCGGCGTCACCGCCTCGGACAAGGAAGTCGGCGCCGCCGTTGCCTTCGCCTATCGCGAGCTGAAGCTCGTGGTCGAGCCGGGCGGCGCGGTGGGGCTCGCAGCGCTGCTGGCGGGGCGTCTCGATGTGGCCGGCAAGAACGTCGTGATCGTGCTCTCCGGCGGCAATGTCGATGCGGATTTGTTTGCGGAGTTGGTCGCCTAGCCGCCATTCCGGGGCTCGCGAAGCAAGAACCCGGAATCCACTTCTCCGCCGTCTCTGCCGCACAATGGATTCCGGGCCTGCGCCTCACGGCGCATCCCGGAATGACGATCGTCGAGGGTCGACATGAAGAAGGGGCAGAGCGCTTCCGCTCTGCCCCTTCTTCGTTGTGTGGCTCGCTGCGATCAGCGCATGAAGCCGCGGTGGTTATTGCCGCCGCCCGTGCTCGGGGCCTGGTTCATCGACTGGCGGAAGTTGTTGCCGCCGCTGTTGACCATGCGGTTGGTCGTGTTGAACTGCGGGCGATTGTTGTTCTGCACCTGCACCTTGTTCACCGGGTTGTTGTTGGGCTTCACGATGCCGGTGTTACCGTTGTTGACGCGGATCGGGTTGTTCTGCGTCTGGACGTTGACCGGCTTCGTCTCGATCTTCGGGCCGCCCTTGCCGACATTCACCGGCACGCTGACGATCTTGCCGGGGGTGCCGTTGCCGGCGTCCGGCTTGTTGTTGGTCGCGGGCAGGGTCACGATCTTGCCGATGCCGCCATTGCTGGTGGTCGTGTTGGTCGGCGCAGGCAGGGTGACGATCTTGCCCGGGGTCTGCGACGGCGTGCCGTTCGGCTGGTTGTTGCCTAAGGGCAGATTGCCGATCTGGCCGCCATTGCCGAGCTTGCCGATCACGTTACCGTCGACCGGCTTCTGCACGATCGGCAGATTGCCGTTGATCTGGTTGCCATTACCCTGCTGCAGCGGCATGTATTTGGGCTGGCCGAGATTGCCGATCTTGAAGGTCGGAGCAATGTTCTGCGGAGCCAGGAACTTGGTCGCCTGCATCAAGGGGATCTGCTTCGGCTGCGTCTGCAGCTTCAGCGCCATTTGCGCATAAGGGCTGTTGCCGTAGCTGTCGTAGAAGCTCTTGTAGGCAACCGGCGAATTCACCAGCACCGCCTTGTGCCAGGCCTGCGAGAGCAGGATGTTGTTGAGCAGCCAACGGACGTGGTCGCACAGCGGGTCGTGCGGGTACATCTGGATGAACTCCTGATAATATTCCGGCCGGCCCTCGGACACGACGTAGTCATAGGCCTGACGCGTCGAGCGGCTCGGCAGGTTGGAGGCCATCTGCACCACCGGCGCCCTGACGGGCGCGCGGTTGGCGGCAACCGCGGTGTCGCCGAAGAAGGTGAAGTCCGAGGTCAGCGAGGAACTCTCCCACGGGATCTGCGCGCCGCTGGTGGATTGGTTCACCTGCAGGCGGACGCGCTTGAACAACTGCTCGATCGGCACGTTGGGTTCGCGCGCGACGTTCAGGAACGCCTGCGTGTAGGGGCTGTGACCGCCGGTGCCGTCGAGCGCTTCGGCGCCCGGCGCGGTCGAGTAACCGACGATCGAGCCGTTCGGCGCATCGACGATGGCGAGGCCGCGGCCGGCGTCATTGACATCAGGGAACGGGTTGTTGCGGCAGGCATCGAGGATGACGATGCGCATGCGGCTCGGGATCGTCTCCAGCGTCGACATCACGTCGACCAGCCGCACCGAATTATTGACGAGCTCGGTCTGGCTCGACACCTTGGCGTCGACGGGAACGAGATAGTTCTCGCCGGCGAGTTGCACGCCGTGACCGGCGTAATAGACCATCGCCACCGTGTTCGGACCGCGCGCGGACACCTTGGCGGAGAAGTCCTGGACCACACGGAGCATGTCGTTCTGGGTCAGGTCGGTCGCGGCAACCACCTCGAACCCCGCCGAGTTCAGGAACTTCGCCATCGACTCGGCGTCATTGTCGGGATTGGCGAGTTGCGGCGCGTTCTTATAGTTCGAATTCCCGATCACCAGCGCCACCCGCTGCTCCGGGCCCTGCAGCGCGGTGGGGGCCGGCTCGACCGGGGCAACTTGCGCGGAAACGGGGCCGCAGGCGAAGCCGAACAGGCTTCCCACAAGGCTGGCTGTCATCAGGAAAGGCTTTAGGCGGAACATGGCGTGCTCCTTTGGCACTGATCTCGATGCGAGATTGGTTGCCGGGGAGCCTCGCCGCGTTCGAGCTTGAGGTCCGTGATCCCCCTCACCATGGTGGCCTTGCGTGATCTGAATCACGCTCGGAACCTGCTATGGTGAGCGATCGATAAGGGGAACTGCCGTCACATGCTGAAATCGATCGATCCGATCCTGACGCCCGACCTGCTCTGGCTGCTGGCCTCCATGGGCCACGGCGACGACCTCGTGGTCGTCGACGCCAACCACCCGGCCACGCACATCGCCCGCAGCACCTCGTCGCAGCGCCTGATCCAGCTGCCGGGCATGACGATGGAGACGGCCGTCCGAGCCATCATGACGCTCTATCCGCTCGACGATTTCGATCCCGACCCGGTGCGCGTGATGGCGCCGGTCGACGATCCCGACCGCGTGCCCGACGTGCAGCGCGCCGTGCTGGCCGAGATCGAGCGTGCGGTCGGACGCGCCGTTGCTCCCGGCAAGCTCTCGCGTCCGGATTTTTACCGCGCGGCGGCGGCGGGGTTTGGTGTCGTGCAGGTGGGGGACAGCAGAGGTTACGGCTGCTTCCTGATCAGGAAGGGCGTGATCGGCTAGCCGGATTGGCGCATCAGCTCCGACGGCCAGCCAACCCGGACGAGAAGGCCGTCGGGGCCGTTGATGCCGACTTCATACATGCCCCATTCGCGGTGGCGCAGCACGCCGCCGGGCCGGATGATGAGATCGTCCACGCGCGCGGCAATGGCCTCGACCTCGGGCGTGCGAATGAAAATGCCAAAGGGATTGTGCTCCGGCACGCGCCACGGGCCATCGCCGGCTTGCGTGAGATGCACCTCGCATCCCCAGCCGCTCATGATGACATAGCGGGCATCGCCGCCGATGCGCGCAAAGCCGAGCCGTTCCCAGAACGGAATTGCGGCGGGAAGATCGTTGCTGGGAACGATCGCAAAGGCGCCGACGCGCGGGCTCTCAGGCATTCGGTCACTCCGGCACATGCAAGCGGTCCGCGCCGCGTTCACGCTGCGCGTTGCGAGCTTATCGAGAGCGGCCGCTCGGCAGAAGCGGCGAAACGTCCCGCACTCGAATTTGAATGGCGCGGCGGGAACTGACTGTCTATGGTTTCTCCATGTCCCGCTTTGTGTGTCTATTCGTTGCCATCATCCTATCGCTGCTGCCGACTGTGGCGTCCGCTGAGCCCGTTCAAAAGCGTCCCAAGCCCGTCTGGAAGGGCTACGGCTTCCTGCCGGGCTATCGTCAGCCGCTGAGCAACAGCATTCCGCTCTACAAGCAAAAGGAAGCGATGCGCCGAATGTCGCGCGCCGACCGGCGCCATTGGTACATCGACCCGGTGCCGCAATATTACCGCTGGGACGGCGAGTGGCACTATTTCGGCCGCCCCGGCTTCAACGGCGGCCGCTACAATGGCGGCAGTTTTGGTCCGTGCTGGACGCGCACGCCGATTGGGGCGGTGTGGAATTGCGGGTGACCAGCTGATCGCGTCGTCGCTGCGCTCGCAATGACGATGCGGAGAAAGTGTGCGCGCCTTCTCGCTTACTCGTGCCCCGGACGCAGCGCAGCGCTTCTTCAGCGGTGCGCTGCTGAGCCGGGGCCCATGTGGCAGCGGAGAGCATAGCCTCTGGGTCCCGGCTCTGCGCTGCAACGCTGGCGCGTTGCAGCTTGTCCGGGACACGATGCTCCCCCTTACGAGAAGAACGCGATCTTCTCGGCCTGGGTCATGCGGCGGATCGGGGCGAGGGGATCGTTGGCCGGCGCGCGGGGCTTTTGCAGGATGCCGCTGGCGAGGATGGTGGCGCCGAGCGAGGTCTCGGGCAAGGAAGCAGACAAGGGCGTGGGCGTGGGCAGCGACGTTGTCGGCGCTGCGGCGAAATTCGCCGTCGCGGCCATGGCCGGGGCCTGCTGCTCCATCACCTCGGCGGCGGCCTCCGCAATGGCGTCGGTGAGGCGCGCGAGCGAATCCATGGCGATCGGCGCGTCGGCGGCGGGCTCCTCCGCCACCGCTGCGACGACCGGCTCTTCCGCGATCGGTTCGGAAAGCTCCGCGGCATCGGGCGCTGCGGCCTCCGCCACCATCAACTCCGCAATGGCCGCTTCCATCTCGACCGGCGCGATGATCTCGTCGAAATCAGGATCGGGCGCGGCCATCTCGAGCGCGATGGCCTCGAGCACGGCGTCGTCCTCGGCTTGCGCGGCTGCATCGAGCGCGAACGCGTCAGCGACTTCCGCGAAGCCGACGGGTTCAGGGGCCGGCTCTTCGAACGAGACGGCTTCGGGCGCGACGTCTTCAGGCGCGACTTGGTCGAGCGCGGTGCTCTCGACAGCCATCTGGCTCTCGGCCGCAATCTCCGGCGTAACAGCCGCGTCCATTGCCTGTTCCGCCTCGGCGAACGCTTCGGTGGCGACGGTCGCGTCAGCGGCTGCTTCGGGCTCGGCAGCCGCGGCGAGATCCTGCGGTGGCTCCGTAAAAGCCACGGGTGCTTCGCTCGCCATCGCAGCGGGCGCGGTCTCGGCAGGCGGAGCTTCGGCGGCGAATGACGGCGCCTCCTGCACCGGAGCGGACGCGGGAGCCGCCGCCTGCGGCGTTGCGTCGCCGTCGGTCTGCTCGACCCGATCCCTGAGCAGATCGAATGCGGCCTTGAGCTCGACGCGGGGATCGATGGTCGAAATCTGTCCGCAGGCGGCCTCGATCGAGGCGAGCTGCGAATCAATGAGGTCGCAGATTCGCCCGTCGGCACCGATCTCGCGCCAGCGCCAGGAGATCTCCTTGATGATGCGCACGCCGCGCGGAATCGCGGCGAGGCTCGTCTCGATCGCGGCGGGATCGAAGGCGGCGATGGCGATCGTCTCGGCCTCGCGGATCGCGCGGCGAATCTCGATCAGGGCTTCGGGCAGGCGGTCCTCGACGACGGGTTGCCGCTGTGCCGCAAGGGTTTCTTCGATTTTCGCGACCGCGTCGAGCACCATGCTCGTGTCGGCGTTGCGGTTGCGCTTGGCGTATTCGCCGAGGAACCAGCGGCCGCGCGCCGTCTCCATGAAGGCTTCGCGGATCGCGTCGTAATCCTGCTCGTTCGGCTCGGCCGCGCGGGCAGACATGGGCGAAAGGGCGAATGCTTCGTTGGCCATTGCGATCTCGTCGCGCAAATCACCGCGCGTTACAGTAACGATCACCACGATATCGACCGAATCGCAATTGGTTTGATGGCACCCGAATCACAAATCCCCACGCCAGCATCGGCGAAACGGCGATTCGCCGTCAGCCTCGCCCTGTTCTATTCGGCCGTCTTCGCGGTCTCGGGCACGCATCTGCCGTTCTTTCCGGTGTGGCTGAAGGCGATCGGCATCGACGCGGCCTGGATCGGCCTCATCAACGCGCTGCCGGCGATCACGCGCTTCACCACGCTGCCGCAAGTGACGTCCTTCGCCGAAAAGCGACATGCCATTCGCGCCGGCATGATGGTGTCGGTGCTGGCGACCGCGATCGGTTTTACGGCGGTCGGCCTGCAGCAGCAGCCGCTGGCGCTGTTCCTGATCTACGCGCTGACCTGCATGATGTGGACGCCGACGATGCCGCTGACCGATGCCTATGCGTTGCGCGGCGTCGCTCGTTACGGGCTCGATTACGGACCCTTGCGGCTGTGGGGCTCGGCGGCCTTCGCCGCCGGCTCGCTCGCCTGCGGCTATCTCGTAGACCACATCGCCGCGCGCGACCTGATCTGGGTCATCGTCGCATGGGCCGTCGTTGCGGTCGCCGCCGGCCTGCTGCTTCAGCCGCTGGACGATGTCAGACGCAAAACCACGGAGAGGCATGCCGGCAAGGCGCTGCTGCGCGATGCCGGCTTCTGGGCCGTCATCGTCTCGGCCGCGCTGATTCAGGGCAGCCACGTCGCCTACTACACCTTCTCCGCCATCAACTGGCAGCTCCATGGGATCAGTGGGCTGACGATCGCGGGCCTGTGGACGTTGGGCGTGATCGCGGAGATCGTGGTGTTCGCGCTGTCGCCGCGCTTCTCGCTGCATCCGTCCACCATGATCGCGATCGGGGGTCTCAGCGCCGTGCTGCGCTGGATCGTCACTGCCAATGAGCCGCCGCTCGCGCTGTTGGCGATCGTCCAGCTCGGCCACGGCCTCAGCTTCGGCATGACCATCGTCGGCACGATGAATCTCCTGGTGCAGCGCGTGCCCTCGCATCAGATCGCGCGGGGGCAGGGCTATTACGCCGCGTGCAACGGACTGCTCGGCGCCGCGACATCGATCGCGTCAGGTGCGATCTACGCCCGCATCGGCGATGGATTGTACTACGCGATGGCTGCGATGGCGGCGGCCGGCGCGCTTCTGATCTGGTCGGCGCGGCACCGGCTCAAGCCTCAGCCCCAGAGCGAAACGTCCGGCGGATAGACGAGGCTGTCATCGTAACGCAGGCCGTGATCGCGGTCGCGCGCCAGCAGCAAGGGGCCGTCGAGATCGACGAAGCGCGCCTGTGGCGTCACCAGCATCGCGGGGGCCATCGACAGCGAGGTTGCGACCATGCAGCCGATCATGATCTCGAAGCCGAGCGCCTGCGCGGCGTCCGCCATCGCGAGGGCCTCGGTGAGGCCGCCGGTCTTGTCGAGCTTGATGTTCACGGCGTCGTAGCGGTCGCGCAAGGGGACCAGCGAGGAGCGGTCATGCACGCTCTCGTCGGCGCAGACCGCGAGCGGGCGCTTGATCCGTGCCAGCGCTTCGTCCCGGCCGGCCGGCAGCGGCTGCTCCACCAGGGTGACGCCGGCGGCATCGCAGGCGGCGAGATTGTGCGCCAGATTGGCCTCGGTCCAGGCCTCGTTGGCATCGACGATCAGCTCGGATTCGGGAGCGGCCTTGCGCACCGCGGCGATCCGCTCGGGATCGCCGTCGCCGCCGAGCTTGATCTTGAGCAGCGGCCGGTGCGCCGCCTTGGCGGTGGCGGCCGCCATGGCCTCGGGGGTCCCTAACGAGATCGTGTACGCCGTGGTGCGCTCGCCCGGCACCGGCCGGTCGAGCAGGTTCCAGGCCCGCAGGCCCGCCGCCTTGGCCTCCAGGTCGATCAGGGCGCAGTCCAGGGCATTGCGGGCCGCACCGGGCGCCATGGCGGCCTGCAGGGCTTGCCGCGTCAGCCCGTCCGCGACGGCCTGCTGCATGGCCTGGATGGCCGCCAGCGTCGCCTCGGGCGTCTCGCCATAGCGGGGATAGGGCACGCACTCGCCGCGGCCGGTCAGCCCGTCCCGGGTTACCTCCGCTACGATAGTCACGGCCTCGGTCTTGGCGCCCCGGCTGATGGTAAAGCTGCCCGCGATCGGGAAGCGCTCGATTCGCGCCGCCAGGGCAGCAAATTTCATGGAAGTCATTTTGAACTCTGGCGAAATCTGAACCTGCTAGTTACCTCTAGCAACTAACATTAACCACTTGGGGATACCTTCTCTGGGTAAGGGCGCGTGCGCAACTATCTGATTTTCTCCGCCCCGGCACGGGAGCGGACATCTTGAATAGCGATCCGAAGCTGGAACGGATTGCCAAGGGCAACGCGCTGGCACTCTGCGCCACCGGGACGTGGACGGCCAGCTTCGCGCCGGTCCTGGAGCGGATGGTGGCCGACGCCGAGAAGCTCGCCGGCGGCCAGCAAAGCATCTTCATCGACGTCTCCGAAGTCGCCAAGCTCGACACGTTCGGCGCCTGGCTGATCGAGCGGCTGCGCCGCAGCCTGACCCAAGGCGCCGTCGAGGCGCAGATCGCGGGTCTCTCGGCCAATTATTCCAGCCTCGTGGACGAGGTGCGGCGGGTCAGGGCGACGGCCGTGGTCGACGGCGGCACCGTGACCATCACCGGCATGCTGGAGCAGATCGGCCGGGCCGTGGCCGGCGTGGGCGGCACGGTCGCGGGTCTCGTCGACATGCTCGGCGCCGTGCTCGCGGCAGGATTTCGCGTCCTGATCCATCCGCGCTCGTTTCGCCTGACCTCGACCGTGCATCACATGGAGCAGGTCTGCTGGCGCGCGGTGCCGATCATCGTGCTGATCACCTTCCTGATCGGCTGCATCATCGCCCAACAGGGCATCTTTCATTTCCGCCGCTTCGGCGCCGACATCTTCGTGGTCGACATGCTGGGCGTGCTGGTGCTGCGCGAGATCGGCGTGCTGCTGGTCGCGATCATGGTCGCGGGCCGCTCGGGCAGCGCCTACACCGCCGAACTCGGCTCGATGAAGATGCGCGAGGAGATCGACGCGTTGCGCACCATGGGCTTCGACCCGATCGAGGTGCTGGTGCTGCCGCGCATGATGGCGCTGGTGCTGGCGTTGCCGATCCTGGCCTTCCTCGGCGCGATGGCCGCGCTCTATGGCGGCGGTCTCGTCGCCTGGCTCTATGGCGGGGTCGAGCCCGAGGCCTTCCTGCTTCGTTTGCGCGACGCCATCTCGATCGACCATTTCATCGTCGGCATCGTCAAGGCGCCGGTCATGGCGGCCGTGATCGGCATCGTCGCCTGTGTCGAGGGCCTCGCCGTGCAGGGCAGCGCGGAATCGCTGGGCCAGCACACCACGGCCTCGGTGGTGAAGGGCATCTTCTTCGTCATCGTCATGGATGGCGTGTTCGCCATCTTCTTCGCCTCGATCGGGATGTGACGATGGCTCCCGAGATCCAAAATCCGATCATCCGCGTGCGCGACATCACCGTGCAGTTCGGCTCCACGCGCGTGCTCGACGGCCTCAACCTCGACGTCAAGCGCGGCGAGATCTTGGGCTTCGTCGGTCCTTCCGGCGCGGGCAAGTCGGTGCTGACGCGCACCATCATCGGTCTCGTGCCGAAGGTCGCGGGCTCCATCGAGGTGTTCGGCGTCGACCTGGATTCCTCCAACACGTCGCAGCGCCGCAACGTGGAGCGGCGCTGGGGCGTCTTGTTTCAGCAGGGGGCGCTGTTCTCCTCGCTGACCGTGCGGCAGAACATCCAGTTTCCGATGCGCGAATATCTTCGGGTCTCGCAGCGGCTGATGGACGAGATCACCATGGCCAAGCTCACCATGGTCGGCCTCAAGCCCGAGGTTGCCGAGCGCTTCCCGTCCGAGCTCTCCGGCGGCATGATCAAGCGCGTCGCGCTGGCGCGCGCGCTGTCGCTCGATCCGGACCTCGTCTTCCTGGACGAGCCGACCTCGGGCCTCGATCCGATCGGCGCTGGCGACTTCGACGAGCTGGTCAGGACGCTCCAGCGCACTTTGGGGCTCACCGTTTTCATGGTAACCCACGACCTCGACAGCCTTTACACAGCGTGTGACCGCATCGCCGTTTTAGGGAACGGTAAGATCATAGCGGCAGGGTCGATCGCCGACATGCAGGCCTCGCAGCATCCCTGGCTGAGGCAATATTTCCATGGCAAGCGCGCCCGCGCGGTCATGGGTTGAGTGGCGGGGTTGAGTAGCTGTGATGAGTAGCCGGAGCACCTGATGGAAACGCGGGCAAACTACGTCTTGATCGGGTCGTTCACGCTGGCGGTAATCGCCGCGGCGATCGGCTTCGTGCTCTGGTTCCAGTCGCTGCACACCACCAAGCAGCGCAGCCCGCTGCGCGTCGTGTTCGAGGGCCCGGCGGCGGGCCTGCGCAACGGCGGCAGTGTCAATTTCAACGGTATCCGGGTAGGCGAGGTGGTCTCGGTGAAGCTCGACAACCCGCGGCGGGTTGTCGCACTCGCCATGATCGAGAACAACGCCCCGATCCGCAAGGACACCCTGGTCGGCCTCGAATTCCAAGGGCTCACGGGCGTTGCCGCGATCTCGCTCAAGGGCGGAGACGAAGCCGCGGCCCCGCCGCCGCTCGACCAGGACGGCATCCCGACGCTGACGGCCGACCCCAACAAGCTCCAGGACGTCACCGAGGCGATCCGCGGCACGCTGCAGAACATCAACAAGATCGTCGCCGACAATCAGGAATCGGTGAAGAACTCGCTGAAGAATCTGGAGACCTTCACCAACTCGCTCGCGCGCAATTCCGAGAAGATCGACGGCGTCATGGCCAAGGTCGACGGCGTCATGCTCAAGGCCGACAACCTCATGCTCGGCCTCAACACGCTCGCCGGCGGCAAGGACGGCGGCGAGCTGTTCCAGGCGGTGAAGTCGATCCGCGAGCTGGCCGACGATTTCGACAAGCGCTCCGGCGCGTTGATGAGCGACGGCCGCCGCACCCTCGGCGACATCAGCCGCGCCGTGAACAATTTCGACCGCAACCCCACCCGCGTGCTGTTCGGCGCCAGCAACAGCAGCGCCCCACCGCCTCCGCCGCCCGAGCCGCCGAGGCCGGCCGCGCCGGAGCGCAGGCGGTAGCAGCGCGTCGTCCACGGACCTCTCCACTCGTCATTGCGAGCCAACGGGTTCGCGTAGCGCGGACCGATGACAGGCTCCGCGAAGCAATCCGGACTGTCTCTGCGGGACGATCTGGATTGCTTCGTCGCTTCGCTCCTCGCAACGACGATTGGCGTGTCCGCCCCGTTATCGATTCCGTCATCCCTCAATCAGGGTGACGGGTTAGACCTCTCTTCGCAATGACAGGGCCGATACGAAAGTATGGGGGTCTGGCCGAGCCAAGGTAGGGGGAGGGGCTGGCCGTCATTGTCCGCTATATCGCGCTCAAGTCGCGCTCACGAAAAAGCGCGTCGACTTCACACACAGGGAGGAGAGCGCGTGGTACGCCTGTTGCTGTTGTTGCCGTTCATCGGCCTGATGATCGTGCCGTTCTACAATATCGGGGAGCCGCATCTGTTCGGCTTTCCCTTCTTCTACTGGTATCAGCTCGCCTGGGTGCCGCTGACCTCGCTCCTCACCTACATCGTTTACAGGAGCGCGCGCCGTGCTGACTAATGTCGATAGCGCGGCATTCGCCGTATTCCTCGCACTGTTCGTCCTCGTCACCGGCATGGGCTTCGTCGCCTCGCGCTGGCGCAAGCCGGAGACGCTCGCCCATCTCGACGAGTGGGGCCTCGGCGGCCGCAAGTTCGGGACCTGGATCACCTGGTTCCTGGTCGGCGGCGACTTCTACACCGCCTACACCGTGATCGCCGTTCCCGCGCTGGTCTACGCGGTCGGCGCCTACGGCTTCTTCGCGCTTCCCTACACCATCATCGTCTATCCCTTCGTGTTCGCGGTGATGCCGGTGCTGTGGAAGGTCGCCAAGGAGCGCGGCTACGTCACAGCCGGCGACGTGGTGCGCGGCGCCTACGGATCGCGTGGGCTCGAGCTTGCCGTTGCCGCCACCGGCGTGCTGGCGACGATGCCCTACATCGCGCTCCAGCTCATCGGCATGGAGGTGGCGATCAAGGCGCTGGGCCTGCACGGCGAAGTGCCGCTCGTTCTCGCCTTCCTGGTGCTGGCGCTCTACACCTATTCGTCGGGCCTGCGCGCGCCGGCGCTGATCGCCTTCGTCAAGGATATCATGATCTACATCGTGGTGATCGCCGCGATCGCGATCGTGCCGTCCAAGCTCGGCGGCTACGGTGCGATCTTCACCGCGGCGGATGCGGCCTTCGCCAAGAAGGGTTCGGGCGGCATCCTGCTGTCGCCGGCGCAGATCGTGCCCTATGCCTCGCTGGCGCTGGGCTCGGCGCTCGCCGCCTTCATGTACCCGCACACGCTGACCGGCATCTTCGCGTCGTCCGGCGGCAACACGATCCGCAAGAATGCGATGTTGTTGCCGGCCTACACGCTGCTGCTCGGCCTGCTCGCGCTGCTGGGCTACATGGGCCATGCTGCGGGCCTCAAGCTCGCCAGCAACAACGACGTCGTGCCCGAGCTGTTCAAGATGCTGTTCCCGAGCTGGTTCGCGGGCTTTGCCTTCGCCGCGATTGCGATCGGCGCACTGGTGCCGGCCGCGGTCATGAGCATCGGCGCGGCCAATCTGTTCACCCGCAACTTCTGGAAGGTGTGGGTCGATCCGAAGGTGACGCCGGCAGGTGAGGCGAAGGTCGCCAAGATCACCTCCATGCTGGTGAAGGTCGGCGCGCTGCTCGCCATCCTCCTGATGCCGACGCAGTTCGCGCTCGACCTGCAGCTGCTCGGAGGCCTCTGGATCCTGCAGACGCTGCCGGCGCTGGTGTTCGGTCTCTATCTGAACTGGTTCTCGAGCACGGCGCTGCTGGCCGGCTGGGCGGTCGGCCTTGCAGGCGGATCCTGGCTGGCATGGTCGGACGGCTTGAAGCCGCTGCACAGCATTGACCTCGGTGCTGGCCCGGTTGCGATCTACACCGGTCTGCTGGCGCTCGCGCTCAACATCGTGGTGGCCGTCGCGGTCAATTTGGTGCTCAAGCGCACGCCGCAGGAGCGGCTCTCCCGCGAGGCGGCCTGAGGTGACCTGCGAGCGGCGGCCGGCGATCCTCCGGCCGCCGCTCTCGTTCGGAATGAATAGTCTTTCATGCGATTGAAAACGTTTTAGTATCTGCCCTTGCTCCGACTCCGCTCGTCGCGGGCGGATCTGACGGTCTCGGGTGAGGATGTCTTGCAGGCGTGGTTCGTTCTTGCGGTCGCTGCCGGCTATGTGACCACGCTGTTCCTGGTGGCCTGGTGGGGCGACCGGCGGAGCGCCGGTGGGCCGCTGGTCTTGCCAAACTCCTGGACGGCCGCGATCAGCTATTGTCTGACGCTTGCGGTCTATAACACCTCGTGGAGCTTTTACGGATCGGTCGGGCGTGCCGCCACCAGCGGGCTGGACTTCGCCACGATCTATATCGGCCCGACGCTGGTGCTGCTGTTCGGCCAGAGGCTCCTGTCCAAGGTGATCGCGATCGCCAAGGCGCAGAACGTCACCTCGATCTCGGACTTCATCGCCGCGCGCTACGGCAAGAGCCAGGTGCTGGCGGCCTTCGTGACCCTCGCATCGGTGCTTGGCGTGCTTCCCTATATCGCGCTCCAGCTCAAGGCCGTCGGCAAGAGCTTCGACTATCTGATCCTCCAGCCTGAGCGCGCAGGCGGCGAGGCCCTGCGGTTCTGGCAGGATTCGGCGTTCGGCGTGGCGGCGTCGATGGCGTTGTTTGCGATCGTGTTCGGCGTCCGGCACGTCCATGCCAGCGAGCATCATCGCGGCCTGATGCTCGCGATCGCCTTCGAGAGCGTCGTCAAGCTGCTCGCCTTCCTGATCGTCGCGCTGTTCGTGCTGTTCGGACTATCGGGCGGGCCGGCCGCACTGCTGTCGCAATTTCAATCCGAGCCGCAACTGGCGGGGATTCTGAGCTTCGATCCGACGCAGCCGGTGTGGCCAGCGACGATCATCATCTCAGGCATCGCCTTTCTGTGCCTGCCGCAGGCGTTCCATGTCGCCGTCGTCGAGAACGAGAGCCCGAGCCACACGCGCACCGCAGCGTGGCTTTATCCGGCCTATCTCGCGCTGTTCAGCCTGCTGATCCTGCCGATCGCTGCGACCGGGCTGACCCGGTTCGGCGCAATGATGGACCCCGACACCTACGTCATCTCGCTGCCGATCGCGGCGGATGCGAGCGCCGTCAGCCTGATTGCCTTCCTCGGCGGTCTCTCGGCCGCAACCGGCATGGTGATCATGACATCCGTCGCGCTCAGCACCATGCTCTGCAACGACGTCATCATGCCGCTGCTGCTGCGCTCGCGCGTCTTCGGCCTGCGCGCGCGGAGCCGGCCGATGACCTCGGTCCTGGTCGCGGTGCGCCGGTTCTCGATCCTCGGCATCCTGCTGCTCGCCTATCTGATGCATCGTCTGGTCAACCAGTCCTATCCGCTCACCGTGATCGGTCTGCTGTCGTTCGTCGCGGTCGCGCAATTCGGCCCGGCATTCGTCGGAGGGCTGTTCTGGCCGCGGGCCAACAAGGCCGGCGCCTCGCTCGGGATCGCGGCGGGTTTCTGCATCTGGGCCTATACGCTGCTGCTGCCCTCGGCCGCGCCGCTCTGGCCTGGGATCGCGGAGATCGTTCGCAACGGCCCCTGGCAACTCGGCTGGCTCAAGCCGAACGCGCTGTTCGGTCTCGAAGGTATCGATCCGATCTCGCACGCCACGCTCTGGAGTCTCGGTGCCAATCTCGTCTGCTTCCTGGTGTTTTCGGCGTTCGGACGGCAATCGACCGTCGAGCGCAACCAGGCTGCCGCGTTCGCCGACGGTGTCGTTCGCGAAACGATCCCGAAGCTGTCCTCGCGCGTGCTGGTCCGTCTCGACGATCTCCGGGCGCTGGCGCTGCGTTTTGTCGGCGCCGAGCGCGGTGCGGCGTCCTTTGACAGCTATCTTGCCGCTCGTGTCTCCGGCACCGGGCCGCGCCTCGATCCGTCGGGGCTCGTCGATCTCGACTCGATCCGGTTCACCGAAAACCTGCTCGCTGGCGCGATCGGTGCGGCATCCGCGCGGGTGGTGATCGCGGCGTCGCTCGAAGGGCACTCGCTGTCGCGGCGGGAGGCGATGGCGATGCTCGACGAAGCCTCGGAGGCGCTGCGTTTCAACCGCAGCCTCTTGCAGAGCACGCTCGAGAGCGTGCCGCAGGGCATTTGCGCGTTCGACGCCGATTTCAACATCACGGCCTGGAACGGCCGTTTCATCGCGCTCTTGGACCTGCCGCCGGATTTCGTGCGCGTGGGGCTTCCGCTGGCGGAGCTGATCGCCTTCAACGTCGAGCGGGGGGAGTATGCCGCCTCCGAATTCGCAGCGCTCCTGGTCAACCGTGACGTCGCCACGCAGATCTGGCCCTATCTCTACGAGCGCAAGCGGCCGGACGGCACGGTGCTCGAAATCGTCTATGACCGCACCCCCGAGGGCGGCTATGTCTCGACCTATACCGACGTGACCGAGCGCCACCGGGCCGCCGAAGCCCTGCGACGCGCCAATGAGGGGCTCGAGCTGCGCGTCCGCGAGCGGACCGAGGCGCTCGAACAGGCCAAGGCAGAGGCCGAGCAGGCCAATCTCGGCAAGACCCGTTTTCTGGCCGCGGCCAGCCACGATCTGCTGCAGCCGCTGAACGCGGCCCGTCTGTTCCTGTCAGCGCTCGACGAGAGCCTGAGTGTTTCGTCGCGCACGGCTGACGCCGACAAGGAGCGCGCCCTGGCGAGCAGCGCGGTCACGGCGCTGCGCTCCACCGAGCATGTGCTCGACAGGCTGCTCGACATCTCCTCCTACGATGCCGGTGCCGTTCGCGCCGAGGTCTTCGACTTCCCGATTGCCGATCTCTTCGTGCAGTTGAACGTCGAGTTCTCGGCGATGGCACGGGAACGCGGGCTCGTTCTTCGTGTCGTCGATTGCGGCCTCGCCGTGCGCAGCGATCCGCATCTGTTGCGCCGGATCTTGCAGAACCTGCTGTCCAATGCGCTTCGCTACACGCCGAGGGGGCGCATCTTGCTCGGCTGCCGGAGGCGGGGCAGCGCGCTGCGCATCGAGATCTGGGACACCGGTGTCGGGATCGCGGCGGAGGACCAGAAGCGCATCTTCGAGGAGTTCCAGCGCCTCGCGCCCGGATCGGAGAAGGGATTGGGCCTCGGGCTCGCCATCGTCGATCGCGTGTCGCGGCTGCTGGGCCATGCGGTCGATGTCCGTTCGCGTCCGGGACATGGCTCGTGCTTTGCCGTCGCGGTGCCGCTTGCGCGCGGACCGGGCCAGCCGCTTCAGCGCGGTCCGGCAATTGCCGCGCCGGTGGCGGCGGAGCGGCCTCTGACGATCCTGTGCCTGGACAATGACGCGACCATCCTCGACGGCCTCACGGCGCTGCTCGGTGATTGGGGACATCGCGTGCTGGTCGCACCAGACGCCGCCGGGGCGATGGAAGCGGCGGCGGCCGACGTGCCGGACGTCGTGCTGCTCGATTACCATCTCGATGGCGGCCGCAACGGCTTGGACTTTCTCGACGAACTCAGGCAGAAGGCGGGCCGCGAGGTTCGCGCCCTGGTCGTCACCGGTGATCGCAGCGAAGCGGTCCGCAAGGAGGCGAGGGCGCGCGGCTGCGAGATCCTGTCAAAGCCGGTCAAGCCGGCGGCGCTGCGGCGCTTCCTCGGCAGCGAAGCCTTGAGCCGGCAGCTCGGGACGAAACAGAGGACTTCCTGACGATGCGCATCCTGATCGGCGATGATCATCCGCTGGTGCAGGCCGCCTTGCGCAGCGCGCTGTCGGCCGTGCTGCCCGATCTCGACGTCATTGCCTGCCAGTCACTGGACGAGGCGATCGGCGTGCTGACGGCCCAGTCGGGCGAGATCGACCTGATCCTCTGGGACCTGACCATGCCGGGCATCCAGGGATTTGCCGCGCTGTTCATCCTGTCGGCGCAATTCCCGACTGTGCCGGTGGCGATCATCTCGGCTCGGCAGGACGCCACCACGATCCGCCGCGCCATCGCCTATGGCGCCTCAGGCTACATCCCGAAATCGCTCGGCCTGCCCGAGATGGCCGAGGCGATCACCAGGATTCTCGCCGGCGAGATCTGGATGCCGCCCAATGTCGGCGGCCGCGGCTCGATCCAGAGCGCCGATGTCGAACTCGCCGCGCGCATGGCCTCGCTGTCGGCGCAGCAGCTGCGCATTCTCGCGATGATCGTGGAGGGCAAGCTCAACAAGCAGATCGCGGGCGAGCTCGACATCGCCGAGCAGACCGTGAAGGGCCACGTCTCGACGATCCTGCGCAAGCTCGGTGTCGGCTCGCGCACCCAGGCCGCCGTCCTCGCCGAGCGGCTGTCGTTCGGCCAGCCCAACGCGACCTGAGCTCTTCCCGCAAAACAAAACAGAGGCCGCGAGGCCTCCGTTTTTCGTCGTGCGATTGGCGAGTCTTGTCGCTTACCCCAGCCGTCCCGCCGCATGCGCCAGCAGCGTGTACACCAGCCCCGTCTCCGAGGTCAGGTGGCTGCGCAGTTCCTGCGGGCCGCGGCCGTCGCGGGCGACTTCGTCGAGCAGGCGCTCGAACTCGGCGACGTAGCGGTCCACCGTGCCCTTGAAGTTGCGGTCGGCGCGGTACTTGCGGGCGACCTCGTCGAAGGCCTTCTGGCCGGCGGGCGTGTAGAGGCGCTTGGTGAAGGCCTTGTTCTCGCCGCGCTGGTAGCGGTCCCACATTTCGGCGGCGAGGTTGCGGTCCATCAGCCGGCCGATGTCGAGCGACAGCGATTCCAGCGGATTGCCGCTTGCCTGCGGCGCCTGCGGCTGCGGCGCGGGTGCGGCGCGGCCACGCGGAGCCTCACGGCCGGTCGGGGCGCCCTGATTGGCGTCCGTGCGGTTGAGGAGGTCCGACAGCCAGCCGTCACGGCCCTGGTCGTTACCGGCGGGCGCGACCGGCGGAGCGTCGGTGCGGCGCGCGGCCGGCATGCCGAGGTCCGGCGGCGGCAGCGTGGAAGCGCTGCCGGTGTCGCGCATGCGGGTCTCGGCGCTACGTCCGCCCGCAGCTGCCATGATCGGCTCCTCCTGGCGCTGGACCGCGACGGACGCACGGCCCGTCGTGGTGACGTCGAGGCCGCGGCCATGCTGGGCCACGATGCGGTTGAGCTCGGCGAGGGCCTCGATCTGGTCGACGATCACCTTGCGCATCTGCGCAGTGCTCTCGGCGGCCTCCTGCGGCATCTCGAGCACCCCGCGGCGCAGCTCGTTGCGGGTGGCTTCGAGCTCGTTGTGCATCTCGAAGGCCATCTGCTTCATGCTGGAGACGAGGTTGGTGAACTTCTCGGTCGACTGCTTGAACATCGTGTCCGCCTCATCCGTGGTCTGGCGGTAGATGTCGTGCATGGCCTCGATGGTCTGCCGGTGCTCTTCCTCGGATGCGACGCGCACCGCCTCGAACTGGCGGGTGATCGCCGCGGAGCCTGCGCCGGCGGTCTCGGCGACGACGCGGGCGATGTCGCGGGCGCGCTCTTCGGCGGCCGCCAGCGATTCATCGAGCAGGCCGGTGAAGCGCGACAGGCGCTGGTCGAGATCGGCCGTGCGCAGGTCGATCGTGGTGACGAGCGATTCCAGCGCCTGCTTGCGCTCGGCGAGCGAGGCGGTGGTGTTCTTGTTGCTCTGCTCGACGACCTGCGCGGCATCGACCAGGGCCTTGCCGTGCGCGTCGAACTGGGTCGACAGCTCGCCGAGATCCTGCAGCGCCTTCGTGGTCTTGCTGTTGAAGACGTTGAGCTGCTCTTCCAGGTTCTGCGTCGCCGCGCCGTTGCGCGAGGTGACGTCGTTCATCGCCGAGACGAAGTCGGCGACGCGCGTCACCAGCGCCCGCTCGAGCGAGTTGAGGTTGTCGTGCGCACCGGTCAGCACCTCCTGAAGCAGGATGTTGCCTTCGCGCAGACGCTCGAACAGCGCCACCGTGTCGGTTCGCAGGATCTTGCTGGTCTCCTGCATCTCGGTGACGGCCGCGATCGAGACCTGGCGCGACTGGTCGATCGCCGCGCGCGAGGCCTGCTCGAGGTCCTTGAGCGACTTGCCGACCGCGCCGGTGGCGATCTCGCTCGCCGCGTTGATGGTGCGCGCGACTTCCGAGCCGTTGCCCATCATGGTCTGCGAGAAGGCCTGGCCGCGCGTCTCGATCGACTTGAGCGCGTCCGAGGTGACGCGGTCGATGTCGAGCGTGAGCTGGCTGGTCTTGGAGCCGATCGCGTCGACCAGGGCGCCGCGCTTGGCGTCGATCATGTTCGACAGGCGGTCGGCCTGCTGCTGCACGTAGGTGACGATCTCGTCGGTCTTGCCGGTCATGGCCTGGCCGAAGCTGGAGCTGGCGGCGAGCACCGAACGCTCGACGTCGGACGAGCTCGACTTGACCCGCGAGCTCGCCTCGTTGGAGGCCGAGATCAGCGCGTTCTGGGCGTTGAGCGCGCTGGTCTGGATGTCGTTGGTCGCGTTCGCGGTGGCCGCGCTCAGCGTCCGCTCGATCTCGGTCGAGATCGTGCGGATCTGGCTCGCGGCGTCTGCCGAGGTCGAGGTCAGCGAGGTCTGGGCCTCACGCGCGCTGTTGAGGATGGTTGAGGCGGTGTCGGCACCGACCGCGGTCAGCGTGCGCTCGATGTCCGTGGTCAGCGACTTGATCTGGCTGGCCGCATCGGTCGAGGCGGAGATCAGCGAGCCCTGGGCCTCGCGCACGCCGCTGGTGAGCGCCTCGATGGTGGCGCCGCCGGCGGTTGCCAGTGCGCGCTGCATCTCGGCCGCGAGCGAACGGACCTGGCTGGTCTGCTCGGCCGAGACGGAGAGCAGGGTGGTCTGAGCGTCGCGGGCGCTGGTGGTGATCGTCTCGGCGGTGGACTGGCCGACCTGCGATAGCGAACGATGCACTTCGGCCGCGAGCGACTTGACCTGGCTGGCCGCCTCGGAAGACGCCGTGACCAGCATGTTCTGCGCCTCTCGCGCGCCGGCGGTGATGGTCTCGGCGGTCGAGGTGCCGGCCATCGAGAGCGAGCGCTGCACATCGGCGGTGAGCGACTTGACCTGGGCCGCCGCATCCGAGGACCCGGCAACCAGCGTGTTCTGCGCCTCGCGCGCGCCGCTGGTGAGGATCTCGGCGGTCGAGGTGCCGGCCATCGTGAGCGAACGCTGCACGTCGGAGGAGAGCGCCTTGATCTGATTGGCGGTCTCGCTCGAGGCCGCGATCAACGCGCTCTGCGCATCGCGAGCGCCGGCGGTGATCGATTCCGCCGTGGTGGTGCCGGCCATCGACAGCGAGCGCTGCACGTCGGCGGTGAGCGTCTTGACGTGGTTGGCCGCGTCCGAGGACGCCGTGACGAGGGTGGTCTGCACCTCGCGGGCGCCGGCCAGGATCGAGGCTGCGGTGGCAGAACCTGCCGCCGACAGCGTACGCTCGACGTCGGCCGCAAGCCCCTTGATCTGGTTGGAGGCCTCGCCCGAGGCTGCGACCAGCGTCGACTGCGCCTCGCGGGCGCTGCTCAGGATCGAGTTCGCCGAACCGGTGCCGACCGCGGTCAGCGCGCGCTCGACCTCGGCAGAGGTCATCTTGAGCTGGGCGTTGACGTCGGAGGAGACCGTCATCAGCGACTGCTGGGCGGTGCGCGCACCGGTCTGGATCGTCTCGCTGGTGTTGACGACGAGGTTGGTGAGCGAGCGCTCGGCGTCCTCGACATGCGAGCGGATCGCGGTCGAGATCATCTCGGCGCGGGACATCATGTCCTCGCTGGCCTGGCGGCCGCTGCTTTCGATGCGGCCGGCGACGGCCTCGACGCGCGAGCCGAGCAGGTCCTCGAACTGCGCCACGCGCACGTCGATGTCGCTGGCGACCGAGCCGACCCGGGTCTCGATGACCTGATGGATCTCCTGGAAGCGCGCCGTCACCGTATCGGTCAGGTGCGTGCTGCGGCCGTCGATGATCTCGGTGACGCCGGTGATGCGGCGGTCGACCGCCTCGATTGCCTGCGCGGTGCCGTCCGTGAGGGTGGAGGTCAGGAGCGTCAGGCGCGTGTCGATCGACTGCACGGCCTGCGAGGCGCCGTTGGTGACCGCGGTGGTCAGGTAGGTGAGGCGGGAGTCGATGGACTCGAGCGCCTGCGTCGCGCCGCCGGTGAGCGTCGAGGTGAGATGGGTCAGCCGCGTATCGATCGACTGGATGGTCTGCGAGGCGCCATCGGTCAGCGAGCTCGTGAGGTGGTTGAGGCGCGCATCGATGGTTTCGATGGCCTGCGTAGCGCCGCCGGTCAGCGACGTCGTGAGGTGGGTGAGGCGGGAGTCGATCGACTGGATCGCCTGCGCGGCGCCATCCGTCAGCGAGGTCGCGAGCGTGTTGATGCGCCCGTCGATGGTCTCGGTCATTGATTGCGCGCGGGTGTCGAACGACTGTTCGAGCGCGGCGACGCGGCCGACGAGCTGCTCGTCGAAGGTCTTGATGTGACCATCGATCGTGCCGTCGAGGCTGGCGATCTTGCTGTTCAGCGAGGCGTCGAGGTGGTTGACGCGTTCGCCGACCGTGGTCTCGAACTGCACCAGGCGCTGGTCGAGCACGGCCGTGATCTCGCCGCCGTTCGCGGTGAAGCGGGTGTCGAAATTCTCGACATAGGTCTTCAGCGACTCGTGGATGTCCTGCGTGCGCTGGCCCATGCGCTCGACGATCTCGCCGCCGAAGGTCTTCACGGTGCGGTCGAACTCGGAGATGTGGCGCGTGATCAGCGCGCCCAGCGTGCCGGAGTCGCGGGCGAACTTCTCGACCAGTTCGGTGCCCTGGTTCCTGACCAGCTCGTCGAACGCGCTCATCTGCAGCGACAGCGAATCGTGCGCGGTCTCGGTCTGGCTGACGACCTTGGCGACGAGGGTGTTGACGGTGGCGTCGAGCGCCTCGCTCGCCTTGTCGCCGCTCGTCAGGATTTGGCCGGCGAGGCGGTTGCCGGCGTCGTCGATCTTGGCGGAGAGGTCGTTGGAGCGCAGCTCGAGCTCGAGCAGCAGCGAGTCCGAGGAATTCTTCAGGCTGTCGTGCACCTGCTCGGTGCGCTCGGAGATGCCGTCGACGATCGCGGCGGAGCGCTGCTCGAACTCGCCGGTGATGCGGTCGATGCGCTCGTTCAGCATCTCGTGGACGCGGTCGGCGAGGTCGACGAATTCGTCGTGGACGTGGCCGGTCTTGAAGTTGAGGCTGGTGGTCAGCCGCTCGCTGGCATCGAGCACGGCGCGCGTGGTCTCGTTGCTGGCTTCCTCGAGACGGTCGAGCAGGTCGCCGCCGCGCTCGCCGAGCGCCAGGATCATGTTGTCGCCGGCATTGCTCAGCGCGCTGGTGATGTGGGCGCCGCGCTCTTCCAGCGCGCCGGTGATGGACTTGGCGACCTCGTCGACGCGCGAGGCGATCGCATCAGAGATCAGCGCGATGTCGTGGCGCAAATCGATCTGCACGCCGGAGATGGCGCTGCGGACCTGCTCGGCCTGGCCGACCAGATTGTCGCGCTGATGCGCGATGTCCTGGAGCAGGGCGCGGATGCGCACTTCGTTGTCGGAATAGGCGCGTTCGAGCGCGGCGACCTCGTTGGCGACCAGCGTCTCGAGCTCGCCGGCGCGCGCGATGGCGCGCTCGATGCCGTCGCCCATCGCCGCGACCTCGCGGCGGATGGCCTGGCCGACGGTGACCATGGAATCGGAGGCCGAACCCTCGGGCTCGGAGAAGCGGATCGCGACCTGCGCCATCGCCTGCGCGATCATGCGCATTTCCTGGCCGCGCCAGACGAGGCTCGCAAGGAAGTAGAACAGCATGATCGGCGCGAAGAACATCGCGATCAGGCCGGCGATGACGAGCACGCCGCCGCTCTGGCCCATGGCGGCCTGGATCGAGGGCAGGAAGCCGAACGTCAGCGCGGCGCAGGCGGCGAGCCAGACGCCGGCGAAGATGGTGGCGAAGGTGTAGACGCTGCGGGCAGGGCGGCCCTTCTGAAGCGCCTGGAGCAGCTGGCCGATGGTTTCGCGGTCGTCATTGGCGGCGCGGCGCGAAGAGCGCGGCTCCTCGACCGGGTCGAACACGGTCGAGCGTTCGTTGGCGGCAGGGCGCGGTTCGAAGCTCGGCTCGTCGAAGATCGGGGGCGGCGGGGCCACCGAAGGCGCGGTTTCGTTGCGCATCGCGGCGTTGCGGCTGGTGTCGGCAGCCGTGTCGCTGATGTTCAGGGCTTCCTGGATCGCAGAAAGCGCAACTTCTGTGGGGTCTTTGACCTTTTTCGGAGTGTTCGCCATGTTCAGTCCGAGCCCTCGTTACTTGTACGCGTCCCCCCGCGAGCCCTGCGCGCTACGCAAGCCCACAGACCGGATCATGCCGCTTGCGCGGATCTCCGAGCCGTCCCCACCCGGACGGCTTGTCCGCCAATTTCCGCAACATCCTATTGGCAGAGCGTCGCGAATGAAATGCCCGCGATTAAGACAATCTTAATCATCGTTAACAGGATCGCGCCGTAACGCCTTAGCAATAAATGCAATTCTCCACTGGACTCGGCCGATTGCGGCAACTTTTCGTCAATAATCCGGCGGAACTGCGTTCAAGACCCCCAACATTTCGTTAACCATTTCCATGCTTGGGTGAGGCGAACTCACCGCCGAACCGGCGGAACCGTCGCGCGATGCCGGGGCCTGCGCCATGACGCCTGAACTGCAACGGATGGACTGGATGCCCTCGCCGCCGCTTGCACCCATCGACAGCCCGCTCGACCTCGACCATCTCTCCCGGATGACGCTCGGCGATGCGGATCTGGAACAGGAAGTGCTCGCCATGTTCGCCGAGCAGGCTGTCCGCCTGATCGCGGCGATGGCGGCGTTGCCGGCCGAGACCGGCGCATTGGCCCACAAGCTCAAGGGCTCGGCCCGCGGGGTCGGCGCCTTTGCGGTGGCTGATGCCGCAGCAAGCCTGGAGATCGCGGTCCAGACCGGCCATGACCAGCGCCACGCCCTCGCCGCGCTGAAGGAGGCAGTGACCGAGGCCCGTGCCGCCATCGAGGCGATGCTGAAGCCTTGAGGCCACGCGGCCGAGCCGGACTCTAGTCTCTTGTTTTGACGCGTTTTCTTCCCGCAAAGCGGGATTCACTTCGGCTGAAAACCCTATGGCGCCGGGCTGATCGACCCGTTATAGGACAGCCCGGACCCTCCTTCATTCCCAGCACCGCGGCAGCACGAGCACACATGGCCAAGATTCACTTTGTCGACCACAAGGGCGAAACCCGCACGGTGGAAATCGAGAACGGCGCAACCGTGATGGAAGCCGCGATCCGCAACAGCATTCCCGGCGTCGAGGCCGAATGCGGCGGCGCCTGCGCCTGCGCGACCTGCCATGTCTATGTCGACGAAGCCTGGCGTGAGAAGGTCGGCAGCCCGACGCCGATGGAAGAGGACATGCTCGATTTCGGCTTCGATGTGCGCCCGAATTCGCGCCTGTCCTGCCAGATCAAGGTCTCCGACGATCTCGACGGTCTCGTCGTGACGACACCGGAACGCCAGGCCTGATCTTTCAAGCCTGCTCCTTCTTGCGATTTACGAAGCGCTCGGCGGCGCGACTTCGATGCCGCGCTTGTGCCAGGGTCTGAATTTCTCGATCACCTCCGCGGTCAGCGGGGCCGGCCGGCGCGTCGCCTCGTCGAGCAAGACGCCGACCGAAATCGCCGAGGCGATGCATGTTCCCTCCGAGAACACGACCTGCTCGAAGGTCACTGACGTCCGTCCGAGCTTCACTACGCCGAGGCCGAGCTCGATCGTGTTTGGCCAGTGCAGTTCGGCGCGGAAATGCATGTCGAGCCGCACCATGATCCAGGCGAGGCCCGGCGGGGTCAGACCGTACTGGGGAAGCTTCATCAGCGTGACGCGGCCGGTCTCGAAATAGGTGGCGTAGACAGCGTTGTTGACGTGCTGGTTGGGGTCGAGATCGCCAAAGCGGACATTGTCGCTGAGGCGGAAGGGGAAGTCCTCCAGACGCGGCGTCGTGTCGAGGCGGCTTGGTGCGTTCACCGATTGATCTCCGTCATATCCATCCTCGTTACAACCCAGTTATCCTGACCCGGCAAGTGGGCGCGGCTGCGGGGCGCTCCCGCTTTTATGCCTTCCCTGATCCATCCCCGTTGGCTAGACAGGCAGGGTCACCTCTGCCCGCCGGGCGCCGTCCAACCGATAACGACCGATAAAGAGACGACATGAGCGACGTGATCAAAACCGATGTGCTGATTATTGGCGCCGGCCCGTGCGGTCTGTTCGCCGCCTTCGAGCTTGGCCTTCTCGACATGAAGACGCATTTCGTCGACATCCTCGACAAGGTCGGCGGCCAGTGCGCCGAGCTCTATCCGGAAAAGCCGATCTACGACATTCCCGGCATTCCGCAGGTTTCGGGGCAGGGCCTCACCGACGCGTTGATGGAGCAGATCAAGCCGTTCCATCCGACCTTCCATCTCGGCGAGATGGTCGAGACCGTGGAGAAGATCGGCGATCCCGCCTTTCGTTGCATCACCGACGCGGGCAAGGTGTTCGAATGCAAGGTGCTGGTGATCGCGGCCGGCGGCGGCTCGTTCCAGCCCAAGCGTCCGCCGGTGCCGGGCATCGAGGCCTATGAAGGCACTTCAGTCCATTACGCCGTGCGCAAGATGGAGACGTTCCGTGACAAGAACGTGCTGGTCGTCGGCGGCGGCGATTCCGCGCTCGACTGGACGCTCAATCTGCATCCGATCGCGAAGCGCATCACGCTGTTGCACCGGCGTGACGAATTTCGCGCCGCGCCCCACAGCGTCGAGCAGATGCGTGCGCTGGTCGCCGGCGGCAAGATGGATCTCCGGCTCGGCCAGGTCACCGCTCTCTCAGGCACCGAGGGCAAGCTCACGGGCGCTACCATCAAGGGCAACGACAACAGCGTCACGGAGATTTCCTGCGACACCATGCTGCCGTTCTTCGGGCTGACCATGAAGCTCGGCCCGGTCGCGAACTGGGGCATCGCGCTGGAGAACAATCTGGTACCGGTCGAGACGTCCGCGTTCGAGACCAATGTTCCCGGCATCTTCGCGATCGGCGACATCAACACCTATCCCGGCAAGATCAAGCTGATCCTGTGCGGCTTCCACGAGGGCGCGCTGATGTCGCAAAAAGCCCATCGCTACGTCTATCCGGAGAAGCGGCTCGTGTTCCAGTACACGACCTCGTCCTCCAGCCTGCAAAAGAAGCTCGGTGTCAACTGACGGCGGCGGGGTGGGGAGGGGATGCCCCATGTTTCTGGCGCTGGAACCGTTCGCGAAATCGCCGTAGTCTGCGGCCATTCCGGTCGTGGAATAACAAGGTGACCTAATGCGGATTTTTTCCAGCTCTCGGCTGCTCCCCTTCCTCGCGCTCGCATTGTCGCTCGCGACGGTGACGCCGTCTGCGGCACAAATCGCCGAGCCCACGGCGGCGGGCCTCTGGCAGAAGGTCGAGGACGGCAAGACGGTCGGATGGTTCCTCTTCATCGACCATAACGGCATCTTCGAAGGCGTGATCGCAAAGACCTTCCCGCGGCCCGGCGATGATCCGAACGAGATCTGCGCCAAGTGCACCGACGATCGCAAGAACGCACCGGTGCTCGGCATCTCCTTCGTCCGCAACATGAAGCGCGACGGATTGAAGTACGAAGGCGGCAACGTTCTCAATCCGCGCGACGGCCAGATCTGGAAGGCCAACATGAAGGTCAGTCCTGATGGCCAGACCCTGACCCTGCGCGGCTATCTCGGCATCGCGCTGCTCGGCAAGGACGAGGCCTGGACGCGCCTGCCTGACACCAACATCGCCCAGGTCGATCCCGCCATCGTCGCAAAATATCTGCCCGCGCAGGCTGCGGCCACCAAGCCGCCGGCGCCGACGAAGAAGAGTGGCGGCACGATGATGGCGCCGGCGCCCAAGCAGTAAGGGTGTCCGTCGCGCGCTGGGCCGCCTGATCGGCAGTAGCTCCGCACATTGTCGTCATTCCTCGCGCAGGCGGGACGACGGAGAGTCGGCGGGGGCCATATCCGCCGAAAGACCAATGCGCCGCGGGCCCGCTCCAGTAGTTGCCCGGAATGCATGCTGGCGCCGGATTTGCATAGCTATCCGCAGAGCTGCTGGGGGAATGAGTCGCTGCCCTCCGCGCCTTTCGCGCAAGCTGCGGAAGGCGGGCGGCGTGCGTTGTCCCACGCGGCGATCACGTCGACCCGCGGAGACGATATGCGACCTCCAAGATTGCGACTTGCAAGATTGCGACCTGCAAGATTGTATGCGGCGCCCTTGCTGGGCCTGGCCGCGCTCGTGACGACATCGGCGCAGGCGCGCGATGACGGACGCTATGCCAACTCGCCGTTGAAGCCCTGGTTCGAGAGCCTGTACAGCGAATACGGGCAATGCTGCACGGATGCGGACGGCTACGTCATTGCCGACGTCGATTGGGAGTCCGATCACGGCCGCTTCCGCGTCCGCATCGACAACGAGTGGGTCGTGGTGCCCGACGGTGCCGTCATCACCGTGCCGAACAAGATCGGTCGCACCATGGTGTGGAAGCACTATATCGACGGCCATCCGCGGGTGCGTTGCTTCATGCCGGGCAGCATGACCTGAAAACGCTGACGGCGCCCGCATCGGATGCAGGCGCCGAAGGCGAAGGGGAGGCTTAGCGCGCTTCGCTTCCCGAGCCGGCGCTCGCAAGCTGCTTCACGCGCGGCGACAACACCGAGACCTGTGCGGGCGAGGCGGGCATGCCGGCGACGGTCATCGCCGGCGCGGTCGACTGCTCCTCGACGCCGGCGCCGCCGAGCACCTGCACCTGCATCGCCGAGATCGGCAGCGACTTCACTTCGTAAGAGGGAAGCTCACTGGCGAAAGCACCGGTCGAGCTCGCAATCGCGGCACTGGCGACGGCAATCATTGTGAGAACACGCATTGGAAAATCTCCGTTGAAGATGTCAATCGGAGGTTTGGTCGTGGCGATGCCGGGCCAGGTTCGCTTGTGAGAGAACATTCCCGTGGCCGTCGACGAACATATTGATTGCTTGATGCGCAACGACGAAACGAGGAAGAAGTTTTTGGCGCCAGTGTTTCCGGACGGTTTCGCCGCATCGATCGAAGCAGCTCGCCGCTAGCTTGTCTGCAACTCCAGCTGCGCAGATATGGTCGGCGCGGCGGCGACGGGAAAGCGCAGGCTCATGCTCGTGCCGCGGCCAGGCGTGGAGGAGATGATCAGCTCGCCGCCGTGGGCCGCCATGATCTCGCGGACGATCGACAAGCCGAGGCCCGCGCCGTCGCCGGCGGTGTTGCCGGTCTGAAACGGCTCGAGCAGTTTGTGTTCCGCGCCATCGGGCAGGCCCGCGCCGTCGTCGTCGATCGAGACGCCGTCGCGGCCGAGCGTGGCGACGATGCGTCGCGCGCCATGGGCGTGGATGAGCGCGTTGCCGACGAGATTGGCAAGCGCGCTGCGAATCGCGGCATCCACGCCCTGCACAAGGAGCGGACCTTTCTCGGCCTGTTCCAGCGCGAGCTCGATGCCGGCGTCCAGTGCCGAGGGGCCGAAATCGGCCAGCACGTCCAGCGTGATCTGGGCGAGATCGATCGGCCGTTTTTCGATCGCATGATTT
Organism: Bradyrhizobium genomosp. III; assembly: GCF_000261705.1. NCBI lineage: Bacteria > Pseudomonadati > Pseudomonadota > Alphaproteobacteria > Hyphomicrobiales > Nitrobacteraceae > Bradyrhizobium > Bradyrhizobium genomosp. III. Next base: position 55,085 of record NZ_AJQF01000256.1, read on the forward strand.
TGCAGCCGCGCCAGGTCCAGCATGGCGGAGACCAGCGACGTCAGGCGCCTGATGTCGCGCACCAGCTCGACCTTCAGGGCCGGCTCGGACACGTCCTCGACCTTCGCGCGCAGCAGCGTCAGCGGCGTGCGCAGCTGGTGGGCGGCATTGCCGAGGAAGCGGCGCTGCATCCTGATATAGGCATCGATCTCGCCGAAGGCGCGGTTCAGCGCCTCGACCAATGGCTTCAATTCGCGAGGGACCTCGGACAGGGAGATCAGACCTTGCGGTGCCGACGGGTCGATCGCGAGCGCGCGAAGCGCCACCCGTTCGATCCCGCGCGAGACGAAACGTGCAGCAAGCGCCGAACCGATGGCGACGGTCGCCGCAAAGGCCAGCGCCACCAGGATGATCGAAAAAATCCTGTTGACGAGGAAGTTCCCGGCCATTCGTCCGAAGCGGACCTGAGGCTCGCCGACCATCATCGCGAGCTGCAATGAGCCCCTTTGCGCGACGGCGAGGCAGAAGGTGCTCTTCTGGTCGAGTGTGTTGAAGACCGATGAGCCGACAGGCCCGTGATAGGGAAAGGCGAAGGGCAGGGCCGGCCGGCGTTCGCTGCCGTACTCGCTGACCATGTCGCCTGCGGACACGACGTACCAGAGGTTCGGGCTGTCGGCCTTCAACTCCGCGAGTGCGGAAGTCGGGCGTATCGTCAGGTTTCGCCCATCGATCTCGGTAGCGCGATCGAGAACAGCGGCGACGACCCGGCAGGCCCTGAACTCGCGTTCCTCCAGCGGGTACCTCGAGACGAAGATCGCGACCATGATCAGGAAGATCATTGTCGCGGCGATGCCGAGCGACAGCGCAAACGTTCGGGCGATCGACGTCATCGCGGCGGCGCCAGCCGCAGGATGTAGCCGATGCCTCGCATGCTGCGGATCTCGACATCGCCGCCGAGTTCGAGCAATTTCTTCCTTAGCCGGGAGACCTGAGCTTCCAGCGTGTTGGATTCGATCTCGTCGTCGAAGCCATAGATCTCCTCGATTAGGGCGGCGCGGGTGATGACGCGGTCGCGCCGCATCAGGAGCGCCCCCAAGATCAGCGCCTCGCGCCGCCGCAGTAGGATCTTGGTGTCGGCAACCACCGCCTCGTTGCTGCCGAGATGCAGCTCCACATTGCCGAGCGACAGCACCGAAGGGGCGAGCAGCCGGGGTCGCCGCAGCACCGCGCGCACCCGCGCGATCAGCTCCTGCGGCTCGAACGGCTTGCCGAGATAATCGTCGGCGCCGCTGTTGAGGCCATCGACGACATCCTCCTTGGCGTCCTTGGAGGTCAACATGATGATGGCGGGGCGTTCCGGCGATCGGCTCAGCGCCGTGACCACCTGGAGCGCATCGCCGTCGGGCAGCATGCGGTCGACGATCGCGAGATCATATTTGAAATTGTCCAGCGCCTGGCGGGCATCGGCAATCGAGCCGACGAGATCGACGATCCCGTGCAATTGCCCGAGCAGGCGGCTGACATAGGCGCCGATCTGCGGTTCGTCTTCGATTACGAGGGAACGCACGCGGGTCGTCCTTGACTCTGCTGGGCAACAAAACCCCGAGCGTGACGCTCCCTGGCCGAAGTCTGGCGTTTCGGCTCCTGCGCAGGGTTCCCATAAAGGCAGCGAGCTTGGCGAATAAAAGGCAGCGGTGACGGCGCTGGCCGGCACCGGCGGTCAAAGTTTGGCGGCGTGAGCGCCGCGCGGCAATGTTCGGGCAATGTTGGTTCGGCGGCCGTCGCCAGGTGCGCGCCGGGAGCATGGTGGGGCGGCGGTTTTCGGCTTGCAATCTTGGGGCAATTTTGCCGGACCACATACTGGAGCTCCAACCACACGAGTCGACCAGGCCAGGAAGGCCGGTCCGGGGCCCTGTAATGAAGCATTTTGACGACGCCGCTCTTCGCCTCACGGTGAATGTGCGGCTCACGACCACCTTGCTCACCGCACTCGGCGCGATCATGGCGATCCCTCAATCCGCATCGGCGCAGACCGCGTTCACGCTGCCGGCGCCGCCCTTCGAGCTGCCGATGCTGCCTTCGCCTTCCGGCAACTGGACGGTCATGGTCGGCATCGGCGGCGAGTACATGCCTGACTTCGTCGGATCGAAGAACGGCAGGTTCATGCCGATCCCGATCTTCTCCATTCGCCGCGCCGGATCGATCGACCAGTTTCGCGGGCCGCGCGACAGCGCCAGCATCGCGCTGCTCGACGTCGGCAATTTTCGCGCAGGGCCTGCGTTCAAATACGTCGCCTCGCGCAAGGCCGACAAATATGCCGAGCTGACCGGCCTTGGCGACGTCGAAGCCGCCTACGAGCTTGGCGGCTTCGTCGAATATTATCCGGTCGACTGGCTCCGCCTGCGCAGCGAATTGCGCCAGGGCGTGGGCGGCCATACCGGCACCGTCGCCGACATCTCTGCCGACGTCATCGTGCCGCTGATTCAGAGGTTGACGATCTCGGCCGGCCCGCGCTTCACCTGGAAAAGCACCAAGGCGACCGCTCCCTATTTCGGCGTCGACGCCGCGCAGGCGCTGGCGTCGGGATTGCCGTCATACAACGCCAGGGGCGGCGCGCACTCGGTCGGCTTCGGCAGCCAGGTCTCCTATCGCATCAATCCGCAGTGGGAGGTCCATGCCTATGTCGAGTACGAGAAGCTGCTGGGCGATGCCGCGGACAGTCCGCTGGTGAAGCTGCGGGGATCGTCGAACCAGACCACCGTCGGTCTCGGCGCGTCGTATTCGTTCGATTTCAGGATCCGATAGGTCACCATGCGTCGCACTGCTTTTCTATGGATTGGCCTCGCAGCCGCTTGCGTCGCCCTCGGCGCCGCGGCGGCGTTCGAGACGCGGGCGAGCCGGCTCCAGGCGATCAAGACGGTGGGCATCGTCTCCGCCATCGGCGAAGAGATGAGCCTTTCACAGGCAGGCCTTACCAAGCTCGGCTCCACCGGGCAAAGCGCCTCGATCAGTGCATGGGGGCTGGATGAGCTGATCGTCCAGCAGGTCACCCGGCTGCTAGGCGGACGCTATCGCGTTCAGGCCGTCAACTACACCCGCGCCGCCTTCGCTGCTGTCAGAGATTCGGCGGTCACGCCCGTCAATCTGCTGCGGAGCGATCCGTTCAAGGAGCTGGTTCGCACCGACGTCACGCCCCAGGGACTGGATGCGTACATCGTCATTACCCGCGCGAAATCGAAACTCGGAAACGGTCGTAACGTCGAGGGGGTCGGGATCGCCGAATACCGGACGCTGCTTGCGGACTACGGCCTGATCCACGCGCTGTACGAGGTCCGCGTCATCGACGGCAAGACGTTCGACGTGATCGAGAAGAGGGCGGCCGCGCCGCTCGACAACACCGGGACCATAGGGATCGCCGGCCCGAGCGGGCCGGTGGACGGGACGTTTGACGGTCCGGCTTCGAGCGAACGGCTGCGCGCGGCGATTGCGGATCTCATCACGCGCAGCCTGCCCGTCACGCTGGACGACATGCATCTGATCGGTGGTCAGTGAAGCCGGCTGGCGGCCTCAGGTCACCGGCGCGGGATTGAACAGCGTCAGATCGTTGTGGATGCCCCAGCGGTCCGACCATGGCTTGGTGCGGCCGGAGGCGACATCGAGGATCAGGCGGAACAGGTCCCAACCCGTCTCCTCGATGGTCTTCTCGCCGGTGGCGATGCGGCCTGCGTCGAAGTCGATCAGGTCTTTCCAGCGCCGCGCCAGCTCGCTGCGGGTCGCGACCTTGATGACAGGCGCGGCCGCAAGGCCGTAGGGCGTGCCGCGGCCGGTGGTGAACACCTGCAACGTCATGCCGGAGGCGAGCTGAAGCGTGCCGCAGATGAAGTCGGAGGCAGGGGTTGCCGCGAACAGCATGCCCTTCTGCGTCGCCTTCTCGCCGGGCGAGAGCACGCCGGTGATTGCGCTCGAGCCGGACTTGACGATCGAGCCAAGTGACTTCTCGACGATGTTGGCGAGGCCGCCTTTCTTGTTGCCAGGCGTGGTGTTGGCGCTGCGATCGGCGCCGCCTCGCGCGAGATAGGAATCGTACCAGGCCATCTCGCGCACCAGCGCGCGGCCGACGTCCTCGTTGATGGCGCGGCGGGTGAGCAGCTGGATGGCGTCGCGCACCTCGGTGACTTCAGAGAACATCACGGTAGCGCCGGCGCGCACCAGGAGGTCGGCGGCGAAGCCGACGGCGGGATTGGCGGTGACGCCGGAGAAGGCGTCGCTGCCGCCGCATTGCAGGCCGATGACGAGATCGGAGGCCGGGCAGGTCTCTCGGGTGCGCTTGTTGAGAATTTTCAGCCGCGCCTCCGCCTGCGTCATGATCGCATCGACGATGGCGCCGAAGCCGTCGAAGGCTTCGTCCTGCATGCGCACGATGGCATCGCTGACGCCTTCCGGCACCAGCCGCTCCGGTGCGAGCTTCTCGCAGCCGAGGCCGACGACCAGGATCTCGCCGCCGAAATTCGGATTGAGCGCGATGTTCTGCAGCGTGCGGATCGGAATCACTGCGTCTGGCGCGGTGATGGCGACGCCGCAGCCATAGGCATGCGTCAGCGGCACGACGTCGTCGACGTTGGGGTATTTCGGCAGCAGCTCGGCGCGGATTCGCTTGACCGCATATTCCATCGTGCCCTTGACGCATTGCACGGAAGAGGAGATGCCGAGGATGTTCTTGGTGCCGACCGAGCCGTCCGGATTGCGATAGCCTTCGAAGGTGAACCCCTCGAGCGGCGGCAGCGGGGCGGGGACGGCGGTCGAGATTTCGAGCTTGTCGAGGTCGGGGGCATCCGGCATGCGAATGCGTGCCTCGTCGACCCATTCGCCGGCCAGGATCGGCGACAGCGCGAAGCCGATGACCTCGCCGTAGCGGACGATCGGCTGATCTTGCGCGATGTCGACCAGCGCCGTCTTGTGCCCCTGCGGCACGAAGGCGCGCAGTGTCAGGCCGCTGGCAAAGCGGGAGCCGGCGGGAAGCCCGAAATCATTGACCACGATCGCGACATTGTCGCGCTCGTTGAGCTTGATGTAGCGGGGCTGCTCTTTCGCTGCGACGTCCTGGTCCATCTGCGCTTGCCTCCGAAGCCGTAGGGTGGGCAAAGGCGCAACGCGCCGTGCCCACCATGCTTCATACCGAACGTAAGCGGTGGGCACGCTTCGCTTTGCCCACCCTACGATATCTTCCCGGTGGTCAGCCCGGGAACGTATAAGCCGTCTTCACCGTCGTGTAGAACTCGCGCGCGTAGGAGCCCTGCTCGCGGGCGCCGTAGCTCGAGCCCTTCCGGCCGCCGAACGGCACGTGATAGTCGACGCCGGCGGTCGGCAGGTTGACCATCACCATGCCGGACTCGCTGTTGCGCTTGTAGTGCGAGGCGTATTTCAGGCTGGTGGTGCAGATGCCGGAGGCGAGGCCGAACTCGGTGTCGTTGGAGATCGCCAGCGCCTCTTCGTAGTTCTTGGCGCGGATGACGGCGGCGACGGGGCCAAAGATCTCCTCACGCGCGATGCGCATGTTGTTGTTGGCTTCGGTGAACAGCGCCGGCTGCAGGTAGTGGCCGGGGTTCTCGCGCTTGAGCAACTCGCCGCCGAACGACAGCTTCGCACCCTCGTCCTGGCCGATCTTGATGTAGCGCAGGTCCTGGTCGAGCTGGCTCTGGTCCACGACGGGGCCGATATGCACGCCGGCCTTGAGCGCGTCGTCGACCGACAGGCCGTTCAGGCGCTCGGCCACCGCCGCGACGAAGCGGTCGTGAATGCCTTCGGTGACGATCAGGCGGGAGGAGGCGGTGCAGCGCTGGCCGGTGGAGAAATAGGCGCCGTTGACGGCGACCTCGACGGCGGTCTTGAGGTCGGCGTCGTCGAGCACGACCAGCGGATTCTTGCCGCCCATCTCCAGCTGGAACTTCTTCATCGGGTTCGAGAGCACGCAGGCCTGCGCGATCTTGCGTCCGGTCTGCACCGAGCCGGTGAAGGAGATCGCCGCGACGTCAGGGTGGTCGAGCAGGGTCTGGCCGACCACCGAGCCGGAGCCGACCACGAGGTTGAACACGCCGGCGGGAATGCCGGAGCGGGTGATGATCTCGGCCAGCGCGTGACCCGAGCCCGGCACCAGCTCAGCCGGCTTGAATACCACGGTGTTGCCGTAGCAGAGCGCGGGCGCGATCTTCCAGGCCGGGATCGCGATCGGGAAATTCCAGGGCGTGATCATGCCAATGACGCCGACCGGCTCACGGGTGAGCTCGACGTCGAGGCCGGGACGCACGGAGGCGCCCTTCTCGCCGATCAGGCGCAATGCCTCGCCGGCAAAGAACGCAAAGATCTGGCCGGCACGCGCGACCTCGCCGATGCCCTCGGGGAGCGTCTTGCCCTCCTCGCGCGCGAGCAGGCGGCCGAGCTCTTCCTTGCGGGCGAGGATCTCGAGGGAAATCTTGTTCAATGCGTCATAGCGAACCTGCGGCGTCGACTGCGCCCAGGCGGGGAAGGCGGCCTTGGCGGCTGCAATGGCCTTCTCGGTCTGCGCCTTGTCGGCCTTGGCGTATTCGCCGACGACGTCGTTGGTGTTGGAGGGGTTGATGTTCCTGGTGACGCCGGAGCCGTCGACCCATTCGCCGCCGATGAAGTTCTTCAGGATCGCAGTCATCTCATTCCTCCAAGTCGTTTAAGGGGCATGATCCCTATCGGAAAACCGGTGCCCACTTTTCCGGGATCATGCCTGAAGTTTGTCTAACGCACGAGGCACGGACGCTTGTCGTCAAAGGTCCAGCCGGGGATCAGGTCCTGCATGGCAATAGCGTCATCGCGGGCACCGAGTCCATGCTGCTTGTAGAGGTCATGCGCCGCGTCGATGGCGGCCCTGTCGATTTCGATACCCAGGCCCGGGCTATCAGGGACGGCAATCTTGCCGCCCTTGATCTGGAGCGGCTCTTTGGTGAGCGCCTGGCCGTCCTGCCAGATCCAATGGGTGTCGATCGCAGTGACCTTGCCGGGGGCGGCGGCGCCGACATGGGTGAACATGGCCAGCGAAATGTCGAAATGGTTGTTGGAGTGCGAGCCCCAGGTCAGGCCGTTGTCACGGCAGGTCTGCGCCACCCGCACCGAGCCCTGCATGGTCCAGAAATGGGGATCGGCGAGCGGAATGTCCACCGCGCCGAGACGCAGCGCATGGGAGAGCTGCCGCCAGTCGGTGGCGATCATGTTGGTCGCGGTCGGCAGGCCGGTGGCGCGGCGGAACTCGGCCATGATCTCGCGGCCGGAAAAGCCGGCCTCGGCGCCGCAGGGGTCCTCGGCATAGGCGAGGATGCCGTGCATGTCCTTGCAGAGGCGGATCGCCTCGTCGAGCGACCAGGCGCCATTGGGATCGAGCGTCACGCGCGCGTTCGGGAAGCGCTTTGCGATCGCGGTGACGGCCTCGATCTCCTGCTCGCCGCGCAGCACACCGCCTTTCAGCTTGAAGTCGGCGAAGCCGTAATGGTCGTGGGTGGCTTCCGCGAGCCGCACCACGGTCTCCGGGGTCATCGCCTCCTGATGGCGGAGATTGAACCATTCGGACTTGCCGGTCTCGCCCTGGACGTAGTTCAGCTTCGACTTGCGCCGGTCGCCGACGAAGAAGAGATAGCCGAGCGTCTCGACGCTATTGCGTTGCTGGCCTTCGCCGAGCAGCGCGGCGACGGGCAAGTTGAGATGCTGGCCAAGCAGATCAAGCAGTGCGGATTCGATCGCGGTGACCGCGTGGATCATGACGCGAAGATCGAAAGTCTGCTTGCCGCGGCCGCCGGCGTCGCGGTCGGCGAAGGCGGTGCGGACGTCGGCGAGGATGTTGTTGAGCGCGCCGACGGTCTTGCCGATCACGAGATCGCGCGCGTCCTGCAGCGTCTGCCAGATCTTCTGCCCGCCCGGCACCTCGCCGACGCCGGTGTGGCCGGCATTGTTGGTGAGGATGACGATGTTGCGGGTGAAGAATGGCGCATGCGCGCCGCTCAGATTGAGGAGCATGCTGTCGCGGCCCGCGACCGGAATCACCTGCATCGCCGTGACGACAGGGGCGCCAGAGATATCGGTCACGGCCATCGCTCGCTCCTCGCTGTTGTCGCCCTATTCTGCCGCCTGTTGTGTCGATCGGATGGCGGGCAGATTCTTCACCAGCGCGGTCACTTCGGCGATCTCCTGCTCGGTGAGGTCGGTGAGCGGCGGGCGGACCGGGCCGGAGTCGCGGCCGATCACCTTCATGCCGGCTTTGATGATCGAGACGGCATAGCCCTTCTTGCGGTTGCGGATCGCGATCAGCGGCAGGATGAAGTCCTTCAGCCCGGCCTGGATCGTGGCATGGTCGCGCTTGCGCACCGCGGCGTAGAAGTTGGTGGCGAATTCCGGCACGAAATTGAACACGGCCGAGGAATAGGTCGTCACGCCCATGTCGAGATAGGGCAGCGCGAAGGTCTCGGCGGTCGGCAGGCCGCCGACATAGGTGAGACGATCGCCGAGCTTGGTGTAGACGCGGGTCATCAGCTCGATGTCGCCGATGCCGTCCTTGTAGCCGACGAGGTTCGGGCAGCGCTCGGCAAGCCGCGCGAGCGTGTCGGGCTGCAGGATCGCGTTGTCGCGGTTGTAGACGATGACGCCGATTTTCACGGCGGCGCAGACTGCCTCGACATGGGCGGCAAGGCCCTCCTGCTCGGAGTGGGTGAGGTAGGGCGGCAGCAGCAGCAGGCCGTCCGCGCCGGCCTTCTCCGCGCCGATTGCGATCTCGCGGGCGATCGCGGTGCCATAGCCGGTGCCGGCGAGCACGGGCACGCGACCCTTGGTCTCGTCGACGGCGACCTTGACGACTTCAGGGACCTCGGTCGGCGTCAGCGAGAAGAATTCGCCGGTGCCGCCGGCGGCGAACAGGCCTGCGACATCATAGCCGCACAGCCAGTCCATGTTGGCGCGATAGGTCGCCTCGTCGAAGGAGTAGTCAGCCTTGAAGGGCGTGACGGGGAAAGACAGGAGGCCAGATCCGATCTTCTGGGCCATTTCCTGCGGGGTCATCTTGCTCATGGGCGCGGCTCCCTCATTGCGTGTTGTGGAGGACGCAAGCAGAAGGCTGCGCGTCCATGCGCCGTGGTTTAGGAGACCGTTCGATGCGGGTCCAAGCCAAAGCCTATATCGACCGATGCGAAATCAGCATCAATCTTCCGCGGGCTCCGCAGAGGCCAGTTCGCCCGCGATTTTGACGAGCGCCGACAGCAGCGGATTCTCGTCGTCGCGGCGCCAGACCATGAACAACTCGACGGGGACGCGCGTGCGCAGCTTCAGCGGGCGCAGGCGCACGTCGGAAATCTTCAGGCTCGCAGCCGCCGCCGGCACGATGGCAAGGCCGAGGCCGGCGCGCACCATGGCGAGGATCGAGTGGATCTGGCTCAGATGCTGGACGTAGCGCGGCAGCACGTCGGCACGGGTGAACAGCGCCACCAGGAGATCGTGGAAGTAGCGGCTCTCATAGGGCGAATACATCACGAAGGGCTGGTCGTCGAAATCCTTGATGGTGATGCTGTCGGCATTGGCGAGCGGATGCTTCTTCGGGATCGCGGCGAGCAGGGGCTCGGCGACGACGCGGCGGCTGGTGAGCTCGGGGCGCGCGATCGGCGGCCTGAGCAGGCCGGCGTCGATCTGGCCCGAGGTCAGCGCCTCGAACTGGTCGCCCGACACCATCTCCTTCAGCGAGAAATCGACCTCGGGCAGTTTTGCGCGGCAGGCCGCGACCAGTTCCGGCAGGAAGCCATAGGCCGCGGCCGCGGTGAAGCCGATCTTCAGCGAGCCGGTCTTGCCGAGCGCGATGCGGCGGGCGACCTGCGAGGCGCTTTCGGCAAGCTTGAGGATGCGCCGCGCCTCCGGCAGGAAGCTGCGCCCCGCCGGGGTGAGGCGCACCGAGCGGCTGGTGCGCTCCAGCAGCGGCGCATCGATGATGTGCTCGAGCACCTGGATCTGCCGGGACAGCGGCGGCTGGGTCATGTTCAGCCGCGTCGCGGCGCGGCCGAAATGCAGTTCCTCCGCCACCGTGACGAAACAGCGGAGCTGGTTGAGGTCGAACATCGATACATGCCTTAGATGGATAAGGCGTTTCCCCGGTACTTCTAGCATCGATCATCCCCAAAACAAAGACGGCGGCTTTTGGGCCGCCGTTGAGTTGCCTGGTCAAGCTCCCGTCGGGAGCCCTCAGGAGGAACGTTTGAGCGTCACCCGCTCGATCTTGCCGACGATGACGAGATAGGCGAACGCCGCCACCAGCGCGTTGAGGCCCACGAACACCAGCGCGCCGTTGAAGGAGCCGGTCGCGGCCAGGATGTAGCCGATCACGATCGGCGTGGTGATCGAGGAGAGATTGCCGAAGGTGTTGAACAGGCCGCCGGAGACGCCGCCGGCTTCCTTTGGCGAGGTGTCGGAGACGACCGCCCAGCCGAGCGCACCGATGCCCTTGCCGAAGAAGGCGAGCGCCATGAAGCCGACCACCAGCGCCTGTCCATCGACATAGTTGCAGGCGATGATCGACATCGACAGCAGCATTCCACCGACGATCGGGATCTTGCGCGCCATGGTCAGCGAGCCGGTCCGGCGCAGGATCGCATCCGAGATGATGCCGCCGAGCACGCCGCCGATGAAGCCGCACAGCGCCGGCAGCGTCGCGACGAAGCCGGCCTGCAGGATCGACAGGCCGCGCTCCTTGACCAGATAGACGGGGAACCAGGTCAGGAAGAAATAGGTCAGCGTGTTGATGCAATACTGGCCGAGATAGACGCCGAGCATCATGCGGTCGGAGAGCAGCTGGCGGATGTGGTCCCAGCCGGAGCCGGCCTCGGGCGCACGCGCGCGCGGCAGATCATCCTTGGGCGCGTCGAGATCGACCAGCGCGCCGCCCTCCTTGATGTAGTCGAACTCGGCATCGTTGATCGAAGGATGCTCCTTCGGGCCGTAGATGGTCTTGAGCCAGACGAAGCCCATGACGATGCCGAGCGCGCCCATCACGAAGAACACGAAGCGCCAGCCATAGGCGTGCGCGATCCAGCCCATCAGCGGCGCAAAGATCACGGTCGCGAAATACTGTCCCGAGTTGAAGAAGGCCGACGCGGTGCCGCGCTCGTTGCCCGGAAACCACGCCGCGACGATGCGGGCGTTGGCGGGGAAGGAGGGCGCTTCCGCGACGCCGACCAGGAGGCGGAGCGCGAACAGCACGACAACAGCCGTGCCGGCGCTGAGGAAGCCGACCCAGCCCTGCATCAGCGTGAACAGCGACCAGATGATGATGCTGAAGGCATAGACGAGACGCGAGCCATAACGGTCGAGCAGCCAGCCGCCCGGTACCTGCGCCGCGACATAGGACCAGCCGAACGCCGAGAAGATCCAGCCCATGGCGACGGGATCGAGATGCAGCTCCTTGGACAGCGCGGGGCCTGCGATCGACAGCGTGGCGCGGTCGGCATAATTGACGGTGGTGACCAGGAACAACATGGTCACGATGAACAGCCTGACGCGAGACCTCCTCACGTCCGCTGCGGACACCACTGCGCTCATCAGGCGGCTCCTCAAGTCGAGATGTTTCCTCGATCCGACTCCTAGAGGCGCGCGCGGCAAAGTGTCCAAGTTCAAGGGGGTATCGATCGATACCGTTTTTGGATTGATGAAACGGCAGGTAGCGGGGAACGATGGTAAGGGAGTGAGATTGCGCGAGTGCAGTTTGTGGCAGCGCGCTACACCACGCACTCCGCCGTCATTCTCCGCGAAGGCGGGGAATCCAGTACGCCGAGGCGTCTCGATTCAATCACTGCCGTCACGGCGTACTGGATCGCGCTTCTACTGCTTTGCGCTCGGCAACAGCTGCGGCAGAAATCCGCGCGTGACGCCCGGCGGCACGGCATCGAGCCCGAGCACCGCGCTCGCGGCCGGCAGCGCCGCATCCGCCATCGCCGCATGCCCTTCCGCGCTCGGATGCACCGCGCCGCCATAGACGGCGGAGAGCACGCCCCAGGTCGCGTCGTGAATGTCGGTCGGCTGGCTCGCCGCCGGCAATCCCTGCGGATAGGTCATCGCGGCAAAATAGCTGTCATTGGCGTCACGGATCCAGCGCGCGCGGGGCAGATAGGCGCGGTATTCCGAGGCGCCGCGGCCGCACAGCATCGGCTGGCTCGCCGCGCTCACGATATCAGGATTGAAGCTCTGGCCGTTCTCCGCAAAGCAGCTGCGGTCGAATTCGGGGTCGTTGCCCGAATGGGCGCAGAAGCCGTGATCGGCGAACGCCGCCTGATGCGCATCGACGAAGGTCATGCGGTCGGCTTCGGGATCGCGGCACAGCGCGCCGCGGGTGCAGGTGGCAAGCCCCTTCAGCTGCGGCAAGAACTCGGTATCGACGAAGGTCGAGACGCGGGCAAGGCGCTGCGGATCGGCGTTGAAGGCCGGATGTATGTCGAAGCCGGCCCGGCCGCCGCGGCAGGGTACGCCGCCGTCGGCGAGCGCGGGGTTGGCGTAGGAGACATAGACGACATGCGAAAGGTCGCCGCCGACCAGCGGCTTGAGCGCCTCGCGCAGCTTGACGAAATTCTGCGGCAGTTCGCGCGCCAGCGCATCGCGGGAATCGTCGACGCTCGCCATCACGCCGGAGCGGCGGAACAGCGCGCGCTCGGTCGCGGTCTCGACGATCACGTCGGCGACGAGGCCGGAGAAATAGACGTCGTTGGCGCCGACCGAGAGCAGCACGAGGTCGAGCGTGCGATCGGGCTGGCGCTTCTTCGCCGCGGTGAGCGCCTCGCGCAACTCGGCGACCTGTGCGTTCACGCTGGTGTTGCAGACACCGGTCTTGCCGGGTGGGCATTCGCGGGCGCGCTGCGAGCCGAGCAGGCCGTCACCGATGCTGGCGCCGGTGCAGGCGAGCGGCAGGTAGGTCACTGCGATGTGGGTGTAGCGCACCGCGAGTGCGAGGGCGGTGCGCGTCTGGTAGCTGTAGAGCGAGCGGTGGCAGGGCGAGTTGAACCAGAGCGCGCTGTAGCGCTGCCAGTTGGCGAGCGTGTCCGGCGCCTCGCAGGCGCGGCCGCCTTTGAAGCCGTGGCGGCTCGGCCGGTAGTACTGCGCACCGGCGGTGCCCAGATAGGAGCGGAAGCAAAATCCTTCGTCCGACAGCGCCAGTGGCCGGTCCGGATTGCCTTCGCCGGACGCGATGCTGTCCCCGAGGCCGGCGACGAAGATGTCACGCACCTGGATCTCGGTCTGGACGCGCTGGGTCGGATCGGAGCCGGAGGAGACGTCGACGGTCGCGACCGTCTGCTTGCCGTAGCGGACGCGCAAATTGATCGGCTCGGCGCAGTCGAAGGTCGATTGCTGCGGCCCGTCGCCGTCGTCGAACGACCAGGCGCAGGTGGCGCCGACCGGCACCGCGCCAACGAGACGGACGGTCACGGGGTGATCGATCGGGGTGAGGTAGTTTTCCTTGGTGGTGTCGCGGGTGCAGGGCTGGTTGACCCGGCCCTGGAGGTCGATGCAGAGCCGATTGACCATGTTGCGGGCCCACCCGCGGCCTTCGCTCTGGAGCTCCAGCGATTGCTCGGCCGCCAGGATGCTGCGGTTGCGCGCGTTCTCGACATGGAGCAGGAAGTCGCGCTCCTCTCGGAACAGCCGGAAGCGGTTACGCACCTCCCAATTGATCTGCAGGGCGCCGGCGTCCTGAGCGCTCGCGCGCTCGGGCGGCATGGCCGTCAGAATCCCGGCAAGCAACAGGGCGCCTGCGGAGAGGGTACGAAGGAATACAGGGATCATGGCCCGCGTCTTCAACGGCAAAGTTGAGGCGGAAATAAGAGAGCATTGCTCCGCCCCCCGCAACCCCTCCGGGTCCAGATCGTGGCCTACCGCTTGTTGGCCTGGCGCAGTATCCGCTCGCGCTCCATCGGCGTCACCTGCTTGGGCAGATTGGCCTGCGCGCAGGCCTCCGCCAGCCGCCGCCGCTCCTGCCAGGGCTCGACCACGTTCATCCAGAGCTCGCGCGTGCCCATGATGGAGATGGCGAGGCCGAACGGGATCACGAAATAGAGGATGCGGAACACCAGCAGCGTCGCCAGAAGCTGCTCGCGCCCGAATTCGGGCAACGCCAGCAGCATGGCGGCATCGAACACGCCGATCGAGCCGGGGGCGTGGCTGGCGAAGCCGAGCAGCGTCGCCAGGATGAACACCACGGCCAGCGACATGAAGTCGATCGGCGGATTGGCCGGCATCAGCAGGTACATCGCCGTGGCGCAGAAGCCGAGATCGACCACACCGATCAGGATCTGGACCAGCGTCAGCGGCGCCGACGGCAAAACGACCTTCCAGCCCTTCTGGCCGAGTTCGCGCCGCTTTTCGCCCATGCAGAGCCAGACCAGATAGGCACCGATCGAGGCAAGGCCGCCGAGCGCGATCAGCCGATTGATCGAGGAGGGGAGCTGGTCCATCGAGGACGCCGCATCCGGATGGATCGCCATGCCGATCGAGAGCACGAAGATGTTACCGAGCCAGAAGGTCAGGCCCGACAGGAAGCAGATCTTGGCGACGTCGATCGCGTTCAGCCCGTAATCCGAATAGATCCGGAAGCGGATTGCGCCGCCGGTGAAGACCGTGGCGCCGATGTTGTGGCCGATCGAATAGGACGTGAAGCTGGAGAGCGCCGCAATGCGGTACGGAACGTGCTTCTTGCCGATCGTTCGCAGTGCAAAAAAATCGTAGAAGGTCAGCGTACAGAACGCGAAGAACACGCAGATCGCCGCCAGCCCGATGCTGCCGCGGGGAATCTCGGTTAACGCAGTCAGGATGACCCCGGTATCGATGCCCTTGAGGGTCCGCACCAGCGAGGTGATCGCGAAGGCGATAATGAAGATGCTCGCGGCAACTCCGAGCCGTCGCCAGCCGATCCATCTCTTGAAGCCGCGTTTCAGCGCGGGCAGCAGTCCGTGCATTCATCCTCCCGGCGGGGGGCAAGACCGACCCGGCCAGACATTGGCCAGTCGGGTACGATCACGGCCAAAAGCAGGCATCGATCGCTGGGCATGATCCAGCTCATTTAAGGCAAAAACACCGGCTTGTGCAGCCCTTGACAACAATTGGTTCTGCGTCGGACCGGTCACTTTTGTCATACGCGGTTCACATCGGCGGCGCGTTAAGCATATGAGTCGTGAAACCGGCTCGGCCCCGCGCGTTTCGTATGCCGACATGATTTCAGATGCCGGCGCCGTCCGCATTGTTCCAGCGCAAGCCAGCCGGGTCTTTTTTGGAACGTCGATACCGCGTGCTCGTTGGGGCCCCATCAGCAACCGAACATGGTGGAATAAGCGGCTTTTCGTGCAAGCCGCTGCCTTCGTGTTCCACAGAACCGGAAGAGGACGGAACGATGGGACTGTTCACAAAAGACATCAAAACCATGAACGACCTGTTCGTGCATCAGCTCCAGGACATCTATTACGCCGAGCAGCAGCTGACCAAGGCGCTGCCGAAGATGGCCAGTAAGGCCACCGATCCGCAGCTGAAGCAGGGCTTTTTGACGCACCTCGAAGAAACCAAGCAGCACGTCGCGCGGCTCGAAGAAGTGTTCAAGATGCACGGCGTCCCCGTGAAGGCGGTCGACTGTCCGGCGATCGACGGCATCATCGAGGAGGCCGACGAGACCGCCGGCGAAGTCGCCGACAAGGCGGTGCTCGACGCCGCCCTGATCAACGCGGCGCAGGCCGCAGAACATTACGAGATCGTACGCTACGGCAGCCTGATCGCCTGGGCCAAGCAGCTCGGCCGCAACGACTGCGCGACCGTGCTCGCCAAGACGCTGGAGGAGGAGAAGGCGACCGACCAGAAGCTCACCAAGCTCGCAGAGAGCAAGGTGAACCTGCGCGCGGCCAGCTAAGCTTAGGCTTGACCAGCATTGGCGCCGCGCGGTGTCCGCGCGGCGTTTGCATGCATTACGTCATCGTTCGGTCGTTATCGAAGCATGACGGCAGGCTAGAAGCGTATATTCCGCATGGGGCTGCAACCGAGGTGGCAGCATGCGCGCGAGCACCATCAAATATGAGACCTTCGACCACGGAGCCGGCGTAGCGCATGCCGGTTCGCGTCTTGCGACCTCGCTCACGCTCGCCGCGATGAGCCTCGGGTACGGCGTGGTGCAGCTCGACGTCACCATCATCAACACCGCGCTCGATGCGATGGGCCGGACGCTCGGCGGCGGCGTTGCCGAGCTGCAATGGGTGGTCAGCGCCTACACCATCGCGTTTGCCGCCTTCATCCTGACGGCAGGCGCGCTCGGCGACCGCATCGGCGCCAAGCGCGTCTTTATGGCGGGGTTCGCCATCTTCACCGCGGCTTCGCTCGCCTGCGCGCTGTCGCCCAATGCCGCCGTGCTGATCGGCGCGCGGCTGGTGCAGGGGCTGGCGGCGGCGATCCTGGTGCCGAATTCTCTCGCGCTGCTCAATCATGCCTATCCGGACGACCGCGCGCGCGGCCGTGCCGTCGCGGTCTGGGCTGCCGGAGCGAGCCTTGCGCTCACCGCGGGCCCCTTCGTCGGCGGCGCGCTGATCACGCTGGTCGGCTGGCGCGCGATCTTCCTGGTCAATCTGCCGATCGGGCTCGCCGGCCTGTGGCTGAGCTGGCGATACGCCAGCGAGACCACGCGGGCCCGCTCGCGCGAGATCGACCTGCCCGGCCAGCTGGCCGCGATCGGGGCATTGGGGGCGCTGGCCGGCGCGATCATCGAAGGCGGTGCGCTCGGGTGGGATCATCCGGTCGTGGTCGCAGCCTTCGTCGGGGCCGCCGGTCTCGTCGCGCTCTTCATCTGGCGCGAGAGCCGCGCGGCGCAGCCGATGCTGCCGCTGTCGCTGTTCGGCCACCGGCTGTTCGCGCTGACCTCGCTGGTCGGCCTGCTCGTCAACATCGCGATCTACGGCCTGATCTTCGTGCTCAGCCTGTACTTCCAGCGGATCAACGGGCTGTCGGCGTGGTGGACCGGGCTCGCCTTCGTGCCGATGATGGCGGCGGTGCTGCCGGTCAATCTGCTGGCGCCGCGCCTCGCCGAGCGCATTGGCCCGTGCCCGACCATCGTCGTCGGTGCCAGCGTGTCGGCGGTCGGCTGTCTCGGCCTGCTGTGGATCGAAGCCGACACCAGCTATTGGGCGATCTGCGCGCAGATGATCGCGATCAGTGGCGGACTTGGGCTGCTGGTTCCGCCGCTGACCTCGACCTTGCTGGGCAGCGTCGACAAAGCGCGCTCCGGCATCGCGGCGGGCGTTCTGAACGCGACGCGGCAGACGGGCAGCGTGCTCGGCGTCGCGCTGTTCGGCTCACTGGTGGCCGCGGAGGGGGCGTTCATGGCGGGCCTGCATCTAGCGCTGGTCGTGTCCGCGTCCGTCCTGCTGCTCGCCGCCATCGCGATCGGCCTCGGTGCGCCGGCGCGAGGATGAACAATCCGAGTGAATGAACACATCTTCCGTTCACCATTGCCGCAACAGGCGCGTAGCCGGTTACCACCTGTCCATATTGATCGGGTCAAGTGCGGGTCCATCAGAGGCCTGCGATGCATCAAATTCTCTACTGTCTCACCGAAGAGCACGATTGGCGGCTCGTCGCGCTTGGCGGCGCGGTGTGCCTGCTCGCCAGCGCGGCGGCCATCAGCCTGTTCCACCGGGCGCGCGCGACGCAAGGCGTCGGCCGTCTGGCCTGGCTCGGCCTCGACGCCGCTGTCAGCGGCTGCGGCATCTGGGCGACGCATTTCATCGCGATGCTGGCCTACGGACCGGGAGGCGCGGGCGCCTACAACATCCCGGTGACGATCCTGTCGTTGGTCTTTGCGATCTCCGTGACCTTCGTGGGGCTGAGCATCGCCGTGTCGTCCTCGCGGGCGGTCGGGATCGTTCTCGGCGGCGCCATCGTCGGCACCGGTGTCGCGGCGATGCATTACACCGGCATGGCGGCGCTGGAGATACCGGCGCGCGTGGACTGGATCGGAAGCACGGTCGCCGCCTCGGTGCTGTCAGGAATTGTCTTTGCGGCACTTGCACTGTTCGTGGCCGCGCGGCGCGACGACCTCTTCCATGCGCTGACGGCGACGGTCCTGCTGACCGTCGCTATCGTCGCGCATCATTTCACCGCAATGGGCGCGGTGCTGCTGACGCCGGATCCGACGCTCGCGATCGGCGGTCTGTCGATCCCGCCGGCGTCGCTGTCCTTCCTCACGGCCAGTGCGGCGGTTGCGATCATCGCGATCGCGCTCGTGGCCGCGCTGCTCGACCGCCGCGCCAGGAGTGAATTGGGCGCCCAGCAAATGGTGCTGGATACGGCGCTCGAGAACATGTCGCAGGGTCTGTGCATGTTCGACGCGGACGGCAAGGTCATGCTGTTCAACGAGCGCTATGCCGCCATGCTCCGCCGCACCGACATTGCGCTGACTGGCCGCCTGTTGGTCGACGTGCTCAGGGACGAGCAGGCCAAGGGCCAGTGGCAGGGCGACGCGGATGAATTCTTTGCCCGCCTCGTGGCCGATGCGCGCGAGGGGCGCACCACGACCGACATCGTCAGCCGGTTCGGCCGCTCCATCCGGGTCGTCAACCAGCCGATGCAGGGCGGCGGCTGGGTCGCGACCTTCGAGGACATCACCGAATGGCTGGAGGCGCAGGCCAAGATCTCGCACATGGCGCGCCATGACGCGCTGACCAGCCTGCCGAACCGCGTGCTGTTCCACGAGCAGCTCGAGCAGGGACTGCGCCGCACCAGGTCGGGCGATCAGCTCGCGGTGCTTTGTCTCGATCTCGACCACTTCAAGGACATCAACGACTCGCTCGGCCATCCCATCGGCGACGCGCTGTTGAGGGAGGTCGGCCGCAGGCTGAAGGCGACGGTCGGCGAGAGCGACACGGTGGCGCGACTGGGCGGCGACGAGTTCGCCGTGGTCCAGATCGGTCGCTCCGAGGAAACCGCTGCGAGATCGCTTGCCGGCCGCCTCGTCGAGGTCATCTCGGCGCCCTACGAGATCGACGACCATCAGATCGTGATCGGCGTCTCGATCGGCATCTCGCTGTCGCCGCAAGACGGCAGCGATCCGAGCGAATTGTTGAAGAACGCCGACCTCGCGCTCTACCGCGCCAAGGCGGATGGTCGCGGCACCTATCGCTTCTTCGAGACCGGCATGGATGCCCGCGCGCAGGCGCGGCGCCTCCTGGAAATGGACCTGCGCGCGGCGGTGCAGCGCGACGAGTTCGAGGCGTATTATCAGCCGATCCGCGACGTCGCCAGCGGCCGCGTCGTCGCCTTCGAGGCGCTGCTGCGCTGGAACCATCCGCAGCGTGGCCTGATCGCGCCCATCGACTTCATTCCGCTGGCCGAGGAGACCGGACTGATCGTCCAGCTCGGCGAATTCGTGCTGCGCTCGGCCTGCACCGATGCCGCCACATGGCCGGACGATGTCGACCTCGCCGTCAATTTGTCGCCGGTGCAGTTCAAGAATCCGAACCTGATC
>NZ_AJQF01000257.1:0-34135 GCF_000261705.1 Bradyrhizobium genomosp. III
CGGAAATCGGGCGTGCTTTAATGGTTGCTACGAGACCGTGCAGCCTCATTAGAACGGATGCACAGACAACGTGCCGAACACGATCGCCGCGATCACGGCAAACGCACTGTAGAGCGCGAAATGATGCATGCTCGCCCGGGTCCGCCGCGAGAGCGAGCGCGCGTAGAAGTGCAGCCTGGCTTCCGCCGATAGTTCGCGCATGGTCGATCTCCAACGCCCCATTTGCGGGATTATGAGGGATCAACCAGGGCGGGAGGCAAGATGCCGGAGGAAATAGCGATGCGCCTCCTCCGAAGCGGCCGCATTGCAGACGTAAATTCTCTCCAGGCGCAGGTTCCGAGAATCTTATTCGTTCAAATCCGAGCCGTTTGGAACCGGCCCGGATGACGGCAGCCTGACGATCGCTTTAGTAGACGTCGGCCTGGAAGCGGCCAGTCTTCTTGAGTTCGGCGACAAAACTGACGGCTTCGTCGGTCGAGCGCGCCCCGAACTGGGCGACGATGTCGACCAGCGCGCGCTCGACGTCTTTGGCCATGCGCTTGGCATCGCCGCAGATGTAGAGATGCGCGCCTTCGGCGAGCCACGTCCACACCTCGCGGCCGACCTCGCGCATGCGGTCCTGCACATAGAACTTCTTCTCGCCGTCGCGCGACCAGGCCAGCGACATGCGCGTCAGCAGACCCGAGGTCTTCATCGCATTGAGCTCCTCCTGGTAGAAGAAGTCGCAATCGCTGCGCTGATGGCCGAAGAACAGCCAGTTCTTGCCGGGCGCGCCGGTCGCCTTGCGGTCGAGCAGGAAAGCGCGGAACGGCGCAATGCCGGTGCCGGGACCGATCATGATCACGGGCGTCTTCGGGTCCTGCGGCAGGCCGAAACCGTGCGCCTTCTGCACATAGACCTTGAGATTCTCGCCTTCACCGATGCGCTCGCCGAGGAAGGTCGAGGCGACGCCGAGGCGCTTGCGCTTGCCGACGACGTAGCGCACGGAATCGACCGTCAGCGACAGCTTTCCGGGCGTCGCATTGTGCGAGGACGAGATCGAATAGAGCCGTGGCTGCAGCGGCTCGAGCGCCTCGACGAAAGCCTCCGGATGCGGCCGCGTGCCCGAGAACTTCTGCAGCGCCGCCATCACGTCGAGCGTGGCGGCATCGCCGTCGGGATCCTCGCCCTGCGCCAGCGCCCGCGCCTTCTCGCGCTGCGCGCCGCCGGTGATGAAGGAGATCAATTCGAACAACGTGTCGGGTGCCGGCGACAGCGAGACGTCGTCGATCAGCACCTCGCGCAACGTCTTGCCGTTGACCTTGGTGGTGTGGGAGGCGCCGAGCAGTGCGATGATCTGGTCGACGAGGCCGACCTCGTTGCGCGCGAACACGCCAAAGCTGTCGCCGACAACGTAGTCGAGCTTGCTCTCGGAGAGATCGAACTCGACGTGATAGGTTTCCTTCTCCGACTTGCCCTTGTTGAGCAGACGGCGCGACAGGAAGGTCGCGGTCACCGGGTTGTCGCGTGAGCGGCCCGGCTCTGCGATCGTCACGGTCACGGCCGGCGCGGTCACCGCATCCGTCTTGTCAGCTGCCTTGTCACCGGTCTTGGCCGCCGGGGCCTTGTCCAGTTCCTCGTACAGCGACTTCAGCATCCGCGCGGTTTCCTTGCCGCCGGGGACGCAGAGATTGAGCCGCGCCTCGCTGCGGCCCGCGATCGCTTCCGAATAGTCGTGGCAATTATAGCCGCACTGGCCGCAATCCTGCTGCGCCATCGCCGCCATCATCTTGCGGCGGACGGGACGGCCCTCCGCAAGCTTCATCCGGTCGGCGATCGGCATGGTCTGGTCGTGCCAGGGCGCCTCGCCGTCGTCACCGTCGCCGGCTGCGCCTTGCATGACGGCGGCGCCCTGCTCCGCCGACAGCGGCGCGGCGACATCAGGCGACAGCAGCCCGGCAAAGAAGCCGTTCAGCCAAGAGCGCTGCGCATCAGAGAACGGTGCGCTGGCGGGAATGATATCGAGTTTCGGCGGAGGCGTAATCTGGTTCATGCGGACACCTGTGCATCGGCAAGCTTGCGCAGCGTCTCGCCGTTATGGCGGCGCGCAAAGGAGAGGAAGGTTTCGTCGGGCGACGAGCGATGGGCGATATAGGCCTTGAGCAGTCCCTCGACCGTCTTCGGCGCGTCCTCGGCCTTGAGGTCGTGATAGACCTCCTGCCCGACGTCCGCGTCGGGGCCGAACCCTCCACCAGTGAAGAGGTGGTAGCCCTCGACCGTGTCGTCCTCGTTCACCGGCACGCGCGCACCGATCAGGCCGATGTCGCTGATGTAATGCTGCGCGCAGGAATGGTGGCAGCCGGTGACGTGGATGTTGACCGGCTTGTCCATGGCGACGCGCGGCTCGCACCAATCACCGATCTCGGCCGCGCTGCGCTTGGTGTTGGACGCCGCGAAACGGCAGCCGGCATTGCCGGTGCAGGCGATCAGGCCGGCACGGATGTGCGAGACCTCGACCGCAAGCCCGATCTGCTTGATCGCCGCAACGGCGAGCGCGACATTCTCGTCGCGCACGCCCGAGATCAAAAGGTTCTGCCAGACGGTCAGGCGGATCTCGCCGTCGCCGAGGTCGCGCGAGACCTTGGCAAGACCGCGCATCTGGTCGCAGGTAAGCTTGCCGAGCGGCAGAGAAACGCCGATCCAGTTGAGGCCGTCCTGTTTCTGCTTGTGTACGCCGACATGCGCCATGCGGTCCGCGGCAGGGCGCGGCTGGAACGCCTCCTCCGGCACGCGCGTGAACGGTGTCTTCAATCGTTCCTCGACGAGCTTGAGAAAGCCGTCATGACCCATGGCGTCGAGCACATATTTCAGCCGCGCCTTGTTGCGGTTGGTGCGGTCGCCATGGTCGATGAACACGCGCACGATGGCATCGGCGACGGCCGTCGCCTGCTCCGGCTTGACGATGATGCCGGAATATTTAGCGAAGTCCTTGTGGCCGGTGATGCCGCCGAGGCCGAGGCGAAACCAGATGCCGGGCTCGACGCCGAAGCCTTCCTTCACCTCATACGCCGTGAAGGCGATGTCGTTGGTCTCCTCCAGCACCGCGATCCTGCCGGCGCCGTCGAAGGCGACGTTGAACTTGCGCGGCAAGCCGTAGAGTGAGCGATCGTTGAGGATGCGGTAGTGCCATTCGCGCGCATAGGGCCGCGTGTCGATGATTTCCTGCGGATCGATGCCGGCCGTCGGCGTTCCCGTGACGTTGCGGATGTTGTCGGCGCCGGAGCCGCGCGAGCACAGGCCGAGGTCCTGGATACCCTCGATCAGCTTCACGGCGTTCTTCGGCGGAATCTCGCGAAGCTGGAGATTGGCGCGCGTCGTGACGTGGCTGTAGGGACCGCAGAGCTCATCGGCGAGATCGGCAAGACCCGACATCTGCCAATGCTTCATGATGCCGTTCGGAATCCGCAGGCGGCTCATGTAGGAGTCCTGCGTCGGCGCGACATAGAAGATGCCGTAATAGCGCCAGCGGAAATTGTCCGCCGGGCTCGGCGGCGTGTTGTCGTGCGCCTGCTGGCGAAGCCGCGGATAAGCATCGAAGGGATGCTCGTCGCGCTTGAACTTCTCCTGATCGGCGAGCTTCTTGCCCGACGCGATCACCTTGTCCTGCGCCTTGATGTGCACGGCATCGGGGCCAACAGGCTCGGCGTTCGCCTTGCCGGCGCCGCCTCCACCGCCGAGACCACGACCGACCCGGCTGATCTGCAAACCGGTCGTAAAACCTTCGAGATAGCGTTTCTGCTCGTCGGTAAAGTCGACTGCGAGCGTATCGATTTTCATGGTCGGTAACGAAGCTCCTGCGGCCACCTGGGTGGCATCGACGGACATTGGCGCGACCCGTGAGGAACTGGGCTGGCCCTTAAGAGCCGGCTTCGTTACCCAACGGTCCGATCAGCTTCGTTGCTGCGGGACTCGGCTCAGCAGGCACCTGTGACAAGCTGGCCGCACTGCAACATTCAAGTTGCGTGCCAGCTTGGCCAAAATGGAAAACAACGCTATTTCAGATGATTAGACGCCTCCCCCGGAAACCCCGGGCGGCGCACTCTCACGAAATTCGGGCAGCCGGATCAAACTTTAGGCAATGAAACTTCTTGCCTAAAAAAGGCGCAGCTCCGAATCAGGCCTTCCAACGCCGGACCTCGAAGGCCTCGAGATGCCCCCGGATGTCGTCGGGATCGAAGACGGGCCCGGCGAACGCCCCGAACGCGGCGCGAGCCTGCTCGGGCGGCCGGCGGCCGAGGGCCGCATCGTAGAGGTCGGGCCTGAACACGGCCATCGCCGTCTTGACGCCCTCCGGACTGAGCGTCGTCTGCCCCCAACGCACCATCTGCGCATAGAGCCAGGCGGCCTGGACCGGATCGGGCCGCCCCGCCTCTTCCCGCCCCACCAGGAGATAGCGGCCGCTTTCGCGCACCTCTCCCTCGGGCGAGATCTTCAGGCGGCCGATGAGCGAGCGCTGGATCACCTCGGCATCGACGCCGATCCGCTCGGGCCGCGCCAGGATCTGCGCCGCCTCGGCCAGGTTCGCTGGGCTCTCGATGAACGCGGCGGCCTTCACCGCCGCGCGCACCAGGCTAGCGACCACGTCCGGATTCTTGTCGGCCCAGACCTGACGAACCGCCAGCACCTTTTCCGCGGCGCGCACCAGGATGTCGGAGACGAAATGCAGGATGTGGCCGATGCCGAGATCGACGGCGACCGAATTCCAGGGCGCGCCGACGCAGAATGCATCGACATGGCCGCTCTTGAGGCTGTCGACCATGTAGGGCGGCGGCAGCACCACGAGGCGCACGTCCTCGTCGGGATCGACGCCGGCCGCCGCCATCCAGAACCGCAGCTGATAATTGTGGGTCGAGAACGGGAAGGTCATGCCGAAAGTCAGCGGCTCGGCACCCGCCTTGCGCCGCTTGGCCACCACTTTCGCCAGCGCTTTCGCCGTAACCATCGGGTCAAAGCGATCGCCATCGACCTCCTCCATCAGCGCCGCATGAAGCGCCGGCGACACCGTGATGGCATTGCCATTGATGCCGAGATTGAAGGGGGCTGCGATCGGCACCTTGACGTGACCGAGCCCGAGCGAGGACGCAATCGCGACGGGCGCGAGCAGATGCGCGGCGTCGAACAGGCCGATATTGAGCTTGTCGCGGACATTGGACCAGGAGACCTCGCGCACGAGCTCGACCTCGAGCCCTTCGGCGGCGGCAAATCCCTTGTCGACGGCGACGATCAGGGCTGCGGCATCGACCAGCGGGATGAACCCGATGCGGAGGGGAGCAGTCATTTCAGCATCTCCGACGCGGTGATGATCGACTGCGCGATCTCGCCGATTTTCTTCTTCTCGCGCATCGCGGTGGAGCGCAGCAGCACGTAGGCCTCGTCCTCGGTGAGGCCCTTCACCTTCATCAGGATGCCCTTGGCGCGCTCGATGATTTTGCGGTCCTCGAGCTGCGACTTGGTGCGCTCCAGCTCCTCCTGCAGCTTGGCGAAGGCGTTGAAGCGCGACACGCAGAGGTCGAGGATCGGCTTGATGCGCTCCTTCTTCAGCCCGTCGACGATGTAGGCGGATACCCCCGCCTCGACCGAGGCCTGGATCGAGGCTGAATCGCTCTGGTCGACGAACATCGCGATCGGCCGCTTCACGGCGCGGCTGACCTGGAACATCGCCTCCAGCACGTCGCGGCTGGGGTTCTCCAGATCGATCAGGATGATGTCGGGGTCCACCGCATAAATACGGGCGAGCAGGCTCTGCATCTCGCGGATGTGGGCCACTTGCGTGAATCCGGCCTCCCGCAATCCCTCCTCCAGGATCGCAGCCCGGATCGGGCTTTCGTCGACGATCACGATTTTGGGTGACTGTTCGGCGCTCATGGCTCACTCACGGCAGGTGATTCATCCATAGCACGCCGGAACGCCCTGCAAAGGGTTGTAATTGTGGGCAATTGGGACTAGCTCAGGCCGGTCAATCAGGCAGATTTGGATATGGATCAGGCGGCTGCGCCCAAGGTCAGCTTTGTGTCGCTCGGATGTCCCAAGGCATTGGTGGATTCCGAGCGCATCATCACGCGCTTGCGCGCGGAGGGCTACGAGCTCGCCCGCAAGCATGACGGGGCCGACATCGTCATCGTCAACACCTGCGGCTTCCTCGACAGCGCCAAGCAGGAATCGCTCTCGGCGATCGGCGAGGCCATGGCCGAGAACGGCAAGGTGATCGTGACCGGCTGCATGGGCGCGGAACCCGAGCAGATCGAGCAGGCCTATCCCGGCGTGCTCTCCATCACCGGCCCGCAGCAATACGAGAGCGTGCTCGACGCCGTGCACCGCGCGCTGCCGCCGGCGCACAATCCGCATGTTGACCTGGTGCCGCCGCAGGGCATCAAGCTGACGCCGCGCCACTACGCCTATTTGAAGATCTCCGAGGGCTGCAACAACCGCTGCACCTTCTGCATCATCCCGAAGCTGCGCGGCGACCTCGTCTCGCGCCCGGCCAATGACGTGCTGCGCGAGGCCGAGCGCCTGGTCGGCGCCGGCGTCAAGGAATTGCTGGTGATCTCGCAGGACACCTCGGCCTATGGCGTCGATCTCAAATATGCCGAGAGCCCGTGGAAGGACCGCCAGGTCCGCGCCAAATTCCTCGACCTCGCGCGCGAACTCGGCGAGCTCGGCGCATGGGTCCGGCTGCAATATGTCTACCCCTACCCGCATGTCGACGAGGTCATCGCACTGATGAACGAGGGCAAGGTGCTGCCCTATCTCGACATCCCGTTCCAGCATGCGAGCCCGGAGGTGCTGAAGGCGATGAAGCGCCCGGCGGCGCAGGACAAGACGCTGGCGCGGATCAAGCGCTGGCGCGAAGAGTGCCCCGATCTCGCCTTGCGCTCGACTTTCATCGTCGGCTTCCCCGGCGAGACCGATGCCGATTTCGCCTATCTGCTCGACTGGCTCGACGAGGCCGAGATCGATCGCCTCGGCTGCTTCAAATACGAGCCGGTTGCAGGCGCGACATCGAACGCGATCGAGAACCCGGTGCCGGAAGAGGTCAAGCAGGAGCGCTACAACGCGCTGATGGCCCGGCAGCAGAAGATCTCCGCGCGCAGGCTGAAGCGCAAGGTCGGCACGCGCCAGCAGATCATCATCGACGAGGTCGGCCCGACCGTCGCCAAGGGCCGCTCCAAGGCCGATGCGCCGGAGATCGACGGCGCGGTTTATCTGACGAGCCGCCGCCCCTTGCGCGTCGGCGAGATCGTCACCGCGAAGATCGAGCGCGCCGACCAGTACGACCTGCACGGCAGCGTCGCGGGGTTCTGAGGCTCCAAGACGCCGCCAGCCATTGCGGTCCCCAGCGCTCGCGGGCGAGACCGGCGCGCCCAGCCATTCAACTTGCCCGCGTTCAGGCTGCGCGCACTGAACTACGGCGATGCACGATACACCGCGCCGACGTTCGTCAGGTCGCGTTGCCCGACGCCTGCTGTCCGTCCTGCGCGGCGAACACCTCCTTGGCTGCGAACAGCCCGTTCACCGCCGCCGGGAAGCCCGCATAGACGGCCATCTGCATGATGATCTCCACGATCTCGTCGCGAGACAGCCCGACGTTCAGCCCCGCCTCGATATGCACTTTGAGCTGAGGCGCGGCATTTCCGAGCGCCGTCAGCGCGGCGATCGTCGCGATCTCTCGATCGCGCAGGCCGAGATCCGGGCGGCAGTAAATGTCGCCGAAGGGAAACTCGATCACGTAGCGTGCGAAATCCGGAGCGATGTCGGCGAGTGAGGCGACGACCTTTTCGCCGGCCTTGCCGTCAATGCGTGACAGGGCCCGCTGGCCGCGATCGAAGCGGCTTTCGGCATGTGTCGGGGCGTGCGTCATTTTCCTTCGTCCTCTGTTCGTCGCCGGCATAGCCGGCGATCTTGGTATCAAGGACGAGCAGGCATTCCTGGAGTTCGGCAATCTGCGTGCGAACCTGTTCGCGATGGATTTCCAGCATCTGCCGCCGGGCTGGCCCGGTGGCGTCGCCGTCGTCACGAAGCGCCGCATAACGCAACATGTCCCGGATCGGCATTCCCGTGGTCTTGAGCCGACCGATGAATGTGATCCATGTGAGGATCGATGCGTCAAAGTCACGTTGACCGGAGCGATCCCGGTCAGCGTATGGCAGCAGCCCGATGCGCTCATAGTAGCGCAGCGTGTGGGTCGACAAGCCGGTTCGTCTTGCGAGGTCGCCGATCTTCATGTGTGCCCGTTCTCGTACTGACGCACGTACAGATACCCCTTCGAGCGCGCTCTAAGTCAAGAGGGATCGAAGGTGCCCGTCCCCGCGAGGTCAAGCAAGAGTTACAACGCACTGATGGTGCGACAGCAGAAGGTCTCGGCGTGCCGACTGCACGGCAGCGTCGCGGAATTCCGCGACTTCAGGCTTCCGTCAGCCATTTCGGCACCCAGCGCTCAGGCCGGGGTGCGCGGGCGAGATCGGCTTTCGCCTCGGAGAGCAGCGCCGGATCGCCGTCGATGGTCGGGCGTAGATCGTACTCGAAATTCGGCATGACGCGGCCGTCGGCATAGAGCCCAAAATTCATCGCGTACCACAGGCCAAGCTCGGGCTGGGCGCGGCGCATCTCCTCGCGCAGGTCGCGCAGCAGGGATTCGACCGAGGCGGCTTCCTCGAACGGCTGTGGTCCGTGCGAAAGCACGCGCGCCTGGTATTGCTTGCCGACGATCGCGATCTCGAATCTCGTCCGGTCCCAGGGCTTCTTGCCCTTGGGTAGATGGGCGGCCAGCCGCCAGCCGAGCTCGGCCATCAGGCGGTGATTGGCCCAGTAATCTTCGCGATCCCGGCTCCATTTTTCCATGAAGCCGCGGAAATCGGGCAGTTCCGACGAATTGTCGTCGGGCGTCGCCGGCTCGCCGAGCGGCCGTCCGGCCAGCCATTGCGCGAGCTCGACCGTCTGCGGCTCGACCTCGTCATGCGGCTTGAGATCGCTCCAGGCATTGTCGAATTGTTGCGACGTCAGTTTGGCGAGCAGGCCGTCGAGGCTCGGCGCCAGCAGCTCGTAGTCGCCCTCCGAGCCCAGTCCCACGATCGGCGGATTGTCGCGGTCGAGACCGGCGCCGTACCAGCCGCCGACGGCCGAGCCGTCCGGCAGCCGCATGAACAGCGAAAACCTGTCCCGCAGGGGACTGCCGTCGGTGATCGGCGCGTGATCCGAGAACTGGCCCTGCAGCGAGAAGCAGCCGACGCTGCCCCAGGGACGCCCCTTGAGCCAGGTGGCAAAGTCGACAAGCAGCGGCGGCGCTTCGATACCCGGCGGAAATGCGCCGCGAATGCTGTCGAGGTCGATGGGATAAGGCGTATCGGACAAGGCTGAAAACTGTCTGGTTGGTCCCGTCCCTCTTGGTCTCGCCCGAGTTGCGTCCGGTTCGAACCAAGTCGCGTCCTTCGATCACAAACGCGCTAGAGGCGCAATGGTTTCGACGCGGTACGCAAATGGAATACGACGAAACATCAGCAATTTGGTTCAAGCTGTCGGCCATCGGCCTCACGATGGCCCTGCTCGCGCTATCCGCCCCCGCTGCGGCGCGATCCCCCTCAGCCGCACAGCTGCGCCAATGGTGCTACGCGGACGACGACGGGAGCCGCGAGGAGCAGCGCGTCGAGGGCTGCTCGGCGGTGCTCAAGGCCAATCCCAACGATGTGCATGCGCTCGCCAATCGCGGCGAAATGCTCCGGCGAAGGGGCGACGCCGCGCGTGCGCTGGTGGACTTCAACCGTGCGATCGAGCTCAATCCTGGACATTCCGACCTCTGGTACAACAGGGGGATTGCCCATGACGATCTCGGCGAGAAAGATCACGCCATTGCCGATTACACACGCGCGATCCGGCTCAACGCCCGCGACCCGCTCTACTACAACAACCGCGGCAACTCCCTCATCGACAAGAACGACTACGAGCGCGCAATCGCCGACTACGATCAGGCCATCAAGCTCGACCCGAAATTCGCGCTGGCCTATTTCAACCGCGGCACCGCTTATCGCAACCACGGCGAGGACGAGCGCGGGCTTGCGGATTTCGATCTGTCGATCAAGTTCGACCCGACCTACGGCCCGGCTTACGGCAACCGCGCACGCCTCTACCGCGATCGCGGCGACCGGGTCCGCGCGCTGGCTGACTTCGCCAAGTCGCTGCAGCTCAGCCCGAACAACGACCGCGATTTCTATGCGCGCGCGAACATGTATTTCGATGCGCACGATCATGCGCTGGCGCTGGAGGATTACGATCGGTCGATCAAGGCCAATGCGAGCTATCCCGGCGCATTCAATTCGCGCTGCATGACGCGCGCGATCCTCGGCCGTCTGCAGGAGGCGCTGGCCGATTGCGATCAGTCGCTGAAGATGGCCCCGAACGATCCCTACACCCTGGACAGCCGCGCCCTCACCTACCTCAAGCTCGGCAATCTCGACGCGGCGATTGCGGACTACGACGCGGCACTGAGCACCAAGCCCGCGTACGACAGCTCGCTCTACGGCCGTGGGCTCGCAAAGCGGAAGAAGGGCGACAACGAAGGCGCCGAGCGCGACATCGCGGCAGCGAAAGCGATCAACGCTGGGATCGTCGATGAGTTCGCACATTACGGCGTCGAGTAAGCCTCTTGGGCAACGAAGATGGACCTGATCGATGCACGCCAGGCGGGTGTTTTGCAAAACGGCCGCTTGACAAGCCCTGCCATTCGGCTGTAGGGACCCGCCCCATGATCAATTCCCGGACCCACCTGCGCACCGAAATGCTCCGTCGTCGCTCCCGCGACGATGAGAGGGTGCGCCATGTCCGACGACGCCGCTGAACCACTGAATTCAGCTGAAGTTTTCGAGAAAGGCCGCACCCGCAAGGTGCGGCCTTTCTGCTTTTTGCGCCCGTTTTCCACCCGCCTCCAGAGGAGTTCGACATGACCACGCAACCGTACGACGCGCTGATGGACATCACCGCACGGCCCAAGGCCGTGTTCGTCCGCGGCGCGGGCTCCTACCTCTGGGACGATGGCCGTAAGCGCTATCTCGATTTCGTGCAGGGCTGGGCCGTGAACTGCCTCGGCCACTCCCCGCCTGCGATCGCCGACGCACTGAGTGCGCAAGCCAGGCGGCTGCTGACGCCGAGCCCGGCTTTCTACAACGAGCCGAGCCTGAAGCTGGCGCAAGCGCTGGTCGCGAACAGCGCCTTCGACCAGGTGTTCTTCGCCAATTCCGGCGCGGAGGCCAACGAGGGCGCGATCAAGCTCGCGCGCAAATATGGCACCCTGCACAAAGGCGGCGCGTTCGAGATCATCAGCTTCGAAGGCGGCTTTCACGGCCGAACGCTGGCGACGATGTCGGCCTCGGGCAAGAAGGCGTTCGAGCCGCTGTTCGAGCCGAAGGTCGCAGGCTTCAAGAAGGCGAAGCTCAACGACATCGCCTCGGTCGAGAGCTTGATCAATGACAACACGGTCGCGGTGATGCTCGAACCGATCCAGGGTGAATCAGGCGTTTGGCCAGCGACCGATCAGTTCCTGCAACAGCTGCGCGCGCTGACCAAAGCCCACGGCTTGCTGCTCATTTTCGACGAGATCCAGACCGGCATGGGCCGGACCGGAAAACTCTTCCACTACGAGCACGCCGGGATCGCGCCCGACATCATGACGCTCGGCAAGGGCATCGGCGGCGGCGTGCCGCTCGCCGCCCTGCTTGCCACCGAGCATACCTCCTGCTTCGAGCACGGCGACCAGGGCGGCACGTTCAACGGCAACCCGATCATGTGCGCGGCGGGGCTCGCCGTGCTCGAGGAGGTCGGCAAGCCGGACTTCCTGAAACAGGTCACCGAGACCGGCCTGCTGCTCGAAAGCGAGCTGCAGAAGGTCTCGGCCCGGCATGGGCTCGGCGGCGTGCGAGGACGCGGGCTGCTGCTCGCGCTCGACCTCAAGCTGCCGATCGCGCCCGGCATCGTCGCGCAAGCGTTCGAAGCCGGCGTGCTCCTCAACGCCCCGCAACTCGACACGCTGCGCTTCATGCCGGCGCTGAACGTCGCGAAGGCAGAGATCGCCGAGATGATCGATTGTCTCGACGGGATCTTGACCAAGGCCGGCGCAGCACGGCGCGTGGCGTAGCACCTGTCTCGTGCCCCGGACGCAGCGCAGCGTCTCTTCGACGGTGCGCTGCTGAGCCGGGGCCCATCTCTCCGCAGTGCGTGTTGCATCTGGGTCCCGGCTCTGCGCCGCAACGCTCGCGCGTTGCAGCTTGTCCGGGACATGAGAGCGGATTCAACGGAAACACTACGGCTTCAAGATCGAAGCCCCCGTGGTCTTGCGGCTCTCGAGATCGATATGCGCCTTCGCGGCGTCCTTCAGCGCGTAGGCGTGGTTGATCGGCACGTGCAGCTTGCCGTTGATGACGGCGGCGAACAGCGTGTCGGCGCCTTCGAGCAGCTCCTTGCGCGTGCCGACGTAGTCGTTGAGCTTCGGCCGCGTCGCAAACAGCGAGCCGTGATTGTTGAGCTCGGCGATCGAGAACGGCGGCACCGGGCCGGAGGCGTTGCCGAAGGAGACGAACATGCCGCGCGGCTTCAGGCACGACAGCGAGCCCGGGAAGGTCGCCTTGCCGACGCCGTCATAGACGACGTCGCAGCCTTCGTTGCGGCTGATCTGCTTGACGCGCGCGACGAAGTCCTCCTCGTTGTAGAGGATGACGTGATCGCAGCCACTGGCCTCGGCGAGCTCGGCCTTCTCGCGCGAGCCGACCGTGCCGATGACGTGGGCCCCGAGCGCCCTCGCCCATTGGCAGGCCAAGAGGCCGATGCCGCCGGCCGCGGCGTGGATCAGCACGCGATGATGCGGCTCGACCTTGAAGGTCTTGTGCAGGAGATACCAGACCGTCAGGCCCTTGAGCATCAGCACGGCGCCCTGCTCGTGGGTGATGTGATCGGGCAGCTTGACCAGCCTCTCCCAGGGAAGGTTGCGCTCGCCGGTATAGGCTCCGAGATTGTGGTAGTAGGCGACGCGATCGCCGGGATGGAAATGCGTCACGCCGGGCCCGACGGCGACGACCTCGCCCGAGGCCTCGTTGCCGGCAATGAAGGGCAGCCCCGGCGCCTTGTAGAGACCGGTGCGGTAATAGACGTCGATGAAGTTCAGGCCGACCGCATGCTGGCGGATGCGCACCTCGCCGGGCCCGGGCGCCGGCACATCGACGCTCTCATAGACCAGGGCTTCGGGGCCTCCGACCTTGTGCACACGGACCGCTTTGGTCATCACCTGACCTCCTCTTCTCAAAGGCCAGCGAAAGACATCGCGCCCGCCTTGTCAACTCGATGTAGCTGGAACGCCTAAACCGACGGCTTGCTGATCTTCCTGCGGTTGCGCTTGGCCAGCACGTTGAAGAATTCGACGGCCGCCGAGAACGCAATGGCAAAATAGATGTAGCCGCGCGGAATGTGGAATTGGAATCCGTCCGCGACCAGCGCGACGCCGATCAGCACCAGGAACGCCAGTGCCAGCATTTTCGTGGTCGGATGCTCCGCGACGAAGCGCGACACCGGGCCCGACGAAATGTACATGATCAGGCAGGCGATCACGACCGCCGCGATCATGATCTCGATATCCTGGGCCATGCCGATCGCGGTGATGATCGAATCCAGCGAGAACACGATGTCGATGACGATGATCTGGATGATCACCCAGAAGAAGGCGCTGCCGCCGGACTTCTGATCGGCCTCGCCGTCATCGGCCTCGACCTCGGCGTGGATCTCGTGCGTCGCCTTCGCGATCAGGAACAGGCCGCCGCCGATCAGGATGAGGTCGCGCCAGGAGAAGTCCGCGCCCTTGAATGAAAAAACCGGCGCGGTCAGGCCGATCAGCCAGACCAGGACGCTGAGCAGGATGATGCGGAAGATCAGCGCGAGAGCGAGTCCGATCTTGCGGGCGCGGTCCGCCTGCTGCTGGGGGATGCGCGAGACGATCACCGACAGGAAGATGACGTTGTCGATGCCGAGCACGATCTCGAGCGCGGTCAGGGTGAGCAGCGCGGCCCAGGCTTCGGGACTGGTCAACAGATGCATCATGCGAACGATCTTACCAGACGTATCAGCGCATCGCTGAAGCTGATCCAGAGCGCGATCGCGCAGAGTGCGATGGTGACGCCGGCGCCGACGCGGAAATCCATCTCCAGCACGTAGAGGCCAAGCAGCGCCCAGATCGCGATCAGCGACATCGTCAGCCAGCGCAGCCGCACGACGCGGACCGGATGCAACACGTGGAACGGCACGAAGGTCAGCACGACGAGCGCGGCCACCAGCAGCGTCGACCACAGCGGCGGCCAATGCAGCAGGAACAGATAGAACGCAGCCGCATTCCACAGTGCCGGGAAGCCGCGGAAATGATTGTCGTCCGCCTTCATGCGCAGATCGGCGAAATATAGTGCGCTGGTGACGATGATGGCGACGCCGAGCAAGGGAGCTGCGACCGGCAGCAGCAGGCCGCTGGCGACGATCGCGTAGGCCGGCACGAAGACATAGGTGACGAAGTCGACCACGAGATCGAGCACGTCGCCAGACCAGTTCGGCTGCACGTTCTTGACGTCGAGCCGGCGCGCGATCGGCCCGTCGATCGCGTCGATGATCAGGGCGACGCCCAGCCATTGAAACATCGCCGCCCAGTGCTCGCGCACGGCCTCCAGCATCGCCAATAGCGCGATCGCCGCGCCGAACGCGGTGAAGATGTGCACCGAGAAGGCCGCGGCGCGGATCGCCGGTTTCGGCTTCAGGGAATCCTGCTGGGTATCCATGGCTTCTGCTATCAGAATGAGGCCGGTTTGCACATCCGCCATTGCGACGCCCGGTCGCACAATCTGTCATAAAATCAGGCACAATCAGCGGGCTTGAATTTGCCGCGGAGCGTGTCATTTGTCGCTCCATGGCAGACGCATCGACACTCCATGACGCCGCCGTGATCGGCGGCGGACCGGCCGGACTTGCGGCGGCCATCGCGTTGGCGCAGGCGGGTGCGCGGACCGCGCTGGTGGCGCGGCGCGTTCCCTATGCCGACAATCGCACCACCGCGCTGCTCGGCGCCTCCGTCGAGCTGCTGGAGACGCTTGACGTCTGGTCCCGCTGCAAGGACAAGGCCGCCGCGCTGGAGGTCATGCGCCTCGTCGACGACACCGGCCGGCTGTTCCGCGCGCCGGAGGTCCGGTTCTCCTGTCACGAAATCGCGCTCGACGCCTTCGGCTACAACATCGACAACCGGTCGCTGATGCTGGCTCTGGAAGAGCGTGCGGCTGAGCTGCCCAATCTCATCCGTTTCGACGACGAGGCCGAAACCATCGTCATCGAAGCCGACGACGTCGCGGTCCACACCGCCTCCGCGCAGTTTCTCTCGGCCCGCCTGGTGGTCGGCGCCGACGGCCGACATTCGCTGTGCCGCGAAGCTGCCGGCATCGCGGTGACGCGGCGCGAGCTGACGCAGACGGCGCTGACCTTCAACGTCGGTCACACGCGGCCGCATCGCAACGTCTCGACCGAGTTCCACACACCGCATGGACCCTGCGTGTTCGTGCCCCTGCCCGGCGACCGCTCCAGCATCGTCTGGGTCTCGGCGCCTGCGGAGGCGGAGCGGCTCCGCGGCCTCAGCGATGCCGAGCTGTCGGCCGCGATCGAGAAACAGTCGCATTCGATCCTGGGACGCATGACGGTCGAGCCCGGCCGCAACCTGTTTCCGCTCGCGATCGAACGTCCGAAATCCTTCGGCCGAGACCGCATCGCGCTGGTTGGCGAAGCCGCCCATGTGGTTCCGCCGATCGGCGCCCAGGGCCTCAATCTCGGCCTGCGCGATGCCGCCGATGTTGCCAGGCTCGCGGGCGAGGTCATCGCAGCCGGCCAGGATCCCGGCGCGCCCGACGTGCTCAAACGCTACGACCGCGCGCGGCGTCCGGACGTTTTGAGCCGCACCTTTGCGATCGACATCGCCAACCGCTCGCTGCTCAACGATTTCCTTCCGCTTCAGCCGGTCCGTGCCGTCGGCATGCACCTGCTCGGCGCCATCGGCCCGCTCCGGCGTTTTGCGATGCGCGAAGGCCTGACGCCGACCTGGCGGCGGTAACTTCTCTCACGGAAACACCAGCCGTCCGCTCTGAAGCAGCCACATCACGCTGGTCAGCGTGACCACGGACGCGAAGGTGCCGAGCAGCACCGCGACGGACGCCGATTCGATCCAGGCATCGTTCTGCCGGGCGATCACGAACACGTTCAGCGCCGGCGGCAGCGAGGCCATCAGCACGGCGGTCGCAGTCCAGGGCTGCGCGAAGGGGCCGAACGCCAGCATCAGGCCGAACGCCGCCAGCGGATGGATCAGGAGCTTGACCGCGATCACGCCCGGCACTTCCCACGGCACCCGGTCGAACGGACGCAGCGCCACGGTCACGCCGAGCACGAACAGCGCGGTCGGCGCGGCGGCGTTCTGGAGGAAGGTGATGGTGCGGTCGAGCGCGACCGGCATCTCGATATGTAGCGCCGCGACCGCGGCGCCAAAGCAGGCCGACATGATCAGCGGGTTGAGCACGATCTGCTTCAGCACGACGCCGAAGGCGTGCACGATCGAGGGATGGTCGCGGTCGGACAGCTCGATCAAGAGCGGCACGATCGTGAACAGGAAGATGCTGTCGCAGCAGAAGATCAGCGCGGTCGGCGCCGCCGCCTTGGTCCCGAGCACGGCGAGCGCCAGGCCGGGCCCCATATAGCCGATATTGCCGTAGCCGCCGGAGAGGCCTGCGAGCGTCGCCTCGCGCAATGTCAGCCGCCCCAAAACCTTGCCCACGACCAGCGCCAGTGTGAACGCGGCGACGGTGGAGAGCGTGGTCGCTATCAGGAACGGCGGGTTGTTCAATTCCGCAAACGGCGTCTTCGACATGATCGCAAACAGCAGCGCCGGCAGCGACACGTAGAGCAGGAAGAAGTTCATCCAGGCGAGACCCGATTCCGGCAGGGACTTGACCTTGCCGCAGGCAAAACCGACGAAGATCAAGCCGAAATAAGGTAGCGCCAGATTGAGGATATCGACCATTGATGAAGTGTTTTCTGAAGACTTGGGGGTTATCTGCCCCCAAAGTGAACGTTAATTCCAGATGAGGCCACTAGCATCGGCCACAATCCTGGTCTATCGACGGGGAATGATTAAAGCGCGGACCGCCAAATTCCAGATCGGACAGGTCGTGCGCCACCGGATCTTCTCGTTCCGGGGCGTGATCTTCGACATCGATCCGGAATTCAACAACACCGAGGAGTGGTGGCTGTCGATCCCCGAGGAGGTGCGGCCCCACAAGGACCAGCCGTTCTACCACCTGCTCGCTGAGAACGCGGAATCGGAATACGTCGCCTATGTCTCGGAGCAGAACCTTCTGCCCGACGATTCCGGCGAGCCGGTCCGGCATTCCCAGGTCGCCGAGATCTTCATCAAGGACAAGGCCGGCGGCTATCGCCCGCGCAACCCGTCGCTGAACTAGGTTTTCACCACCAGCACCCAGCCAGCAAAAAAGGCGCTCGAGATGAGCGCCTTCTTCATGTCTGGACGTCTGACGCCCGATTACTTCTGGCCGGCCGGAGCCGCGCCCGGAGCAGCACCGCTCTGCTCGAGCTTCTTGCGCTGCTCATCAGCCTTCTTCTGAAGCTCTTCCTGGAGCTTCTTCTGATTTTCCTCGAACACCTTCGGATCGGTCGGCGGACCGTCATAGGCCTTCTGGAATTCGCCGGCGAGCGGCAGCGGCAGGGTCAGCGGCGCGCCGTTGGCGTTGATCGCCTGGACAACGAGATTCTGGCCCTTCTTCATGCTGTTGATGAGCTCGGGCGTCGCCTCGTAATCGGACATGCAGCCGTTCTGGAAGCAGATCACATAGGGCTGCTGCAGCGGCGCGTTGCTGTCCACGATGATGCGGGTGCCGTGCACGAGCTGCATGCCGAGCGGCAGCGTCACGCGCAGGATCTTCTTGGGCTCGCCTTCCGGCTCGATGATCACGGCGGCGATGACCGGCTGGCCCGATTCGATGCGGCCGTCCTTGCCGGTGAAGCAGACCTGCTTGGCGTTGGCGTCCTGGCCCTTCAGGCAGAACTTGGTCCAGGGGGCGTAGATCAGCTGGATCTGCTGATCGGCCGGCTGGGCCGCGCCCTGCTGCGCCGGAGCGCCTGCAGCGGGAGCCTGCTGCGCGGGGGCCTGAGCAGCCGGTGCCGGAGCCTTCGGGGCGGCCTTGGGAGCCGCTTTCGGGGCCGGAGCCGCCTTGGGCGCACCCGGGGCCGGGGCCGGCGCCGGGGTCTGGGCCTCGGCGGCAAACGGAACGGCCAACGCCGTCGCCGTCAACAGGGCGAGAAGTCGCCCACGCGGCCGGACGGACGCGGCCAAGTAACGGAAATTCATTGCGGAAAACCCTTTCTGAACGGGAAGCGCCCGAACCGCTCCGAAGCGCCGAACCAAGCCGCCTTGGGCGCGGCTCTCTTCCCGTCAATTGAGGCAGATAAGTGACGGGCTCGGCGCTCTTGCGCGATTGCCCGCCTTCTTAACGTGGCCGACGAAAAGATCAATGCCGACAACCGTCTTTGGCCACATCCGGGGCTGCGCCCGGTGAAATTCCCTGTGATAGGATTCGAGGCTAGCCGGTCCTCGAATCAACGTGTGCCGATGTTCAAGTTCCAGCGCCTTTTCGAGGGCCCCGGTCTCCGCCTTTGCGTCCTTGCCTCTATGCTCGCGGGTGGGCTGTGCGCTGGCAGCGCGCGGGGCGAGGAAGCCCACGCCATCGCCATGCACGGCAAGCCGGCCATGCCGGCCGATTTCACCCACATGCCCTACGCCAATCCCGATGCCCCCAAGGGCGGCCGCTTGACCTGGGGTGTTCTGGGCACCTTCGACAGCCTCAATCCCTTCATCGTGAGGGGATTAGCCGTGCAGCAGATGCGGGGCTACGTGGTCGAGAGCCTGCTCGCGCGCGGCAATGACGAGGCATTCACGCTCTATGGCCTGCTCGCCAGGAGCGTCGAAACCGACGACGAGCGGAGCTTCGTCACGTTCCGTCTCGATCCGCGCGCCCGTTTTTCCGACGGCAAGCAGGTCATGGCCGAAGACGTGCTGTTCTCCTGGCAGCTCCTGCGCGACCGCGGTCGTCCGAACCTTCGGCAATACTATGCCAAGGTTGCCAAGGCCGAGGCGCCCGATCCCCTCACCGTCCGCTTCGACCTCGCGGGCGCCAACGACCGCGAGCTGCCGCTGATCCTCGGCCTGATGCCGATCCTGTCGAAGCAAGCCGTCGACGTCGCGACCTTCGAGGAGACGACGCTGACGAGCCCGATCGGCTCAGGCCCCTATCGCGTCACGGCGGTGAAGCCCGGGGCCAGCGTGACGCTCACCCGCAATCCCGATTATTGGGGCCGCGACCTGCCCATCAACCGCGGGCTCTACAATTTCGACGAGATCCGGCTCGACTATTTTCGCGAGGCCAACGGCCAGTTCGAAGCCTTCAAGCGCGGCCTCTATGATTTCCGCGTCGAGCACGAGCCGCTGCGCTGGCACGACGGCTACGATTTTCCAGCCGC
Organism: Bradyrhizobium genomosp. III; assembly: GCF_000261705.1. Taxonomy (NCBI): domain Bacteria; kingdom Pseudomonadati; phylum Pseudomonadota; class Alphaproteobacteria; order Hyphomicrobiales; family Nitrobacteraceae; genus Bradyrhizobium; species Bradyrhizobium genomosp. III. Next base: position 19,618 of record NZ_AJQF01000257.1, read on the forward strand.
CAAAAGCGGCGAGGTGATCCGCGACAGCGTCAAGCCGGGCCTGCCGCAACCCTCCGAATTCCTGGTGTTCAACACCCGCCGTCCAATCTTCGCCGACATCCGCGTCCGCCAGGCGCTGACGCTTCTGTTCGATTTCGAGCTGGTCAACCGCAATTACTTTTTCGGGCTTTATTCGCGCGTTGCCGGCTATTTCGCCGGCTCCGACCTGTCGGCCTATGGCCGGCCCGCGGACGCGCGCGAGCGCGAGCTGCTCAAACCCTTCGCCGCGCAAATTCGGCCCGATGTCATGGACGGCAGCTACCGTCTGCCGGTGACTGACGGATCGGGACGCGACCGCACCACGCTGCGCGCCGCGCTGAAGCTGTTGTCGGACGCCGGCTATGAGCTCGACGGCACCGTGCTGCGCAATCGCAAGACCAAGGCGCCCCTCAACTTCGAGATCCTGGTCACGACCCGCGACCAGGAACGCATCGCGCTCGCCTTCCAGCGCGACCTCAAGCGCGCCGGCATCGAGCCGAGCGTGCGAACGGTCGACCCCGTGCAGTTCGATCAACGCCGGCTCGCTTACGAATTCGACATGATCCAGAACCGCTGGGACCAGTCGCTGTCACCCGGCAACGAGCAATATTTCTACTGGGGCAGCGCTGGCGCGGACAATCCGGGGACCCGCAACTACATGGGCGCCAGGGATCCGGCGATCGATGCCATGATCGCCGCCCTGCTCGAGGCCCGGGAACATACGGATTTCGTCTCGTCGGTGCGGGCGCTCGACCGCGCTCTGATCGCGGGCTTCTACACAATCCCCCTGTTTAACGTATCCGAGCAATGGATCGCGCGCTGGAATCGGATAGAACGGCCCAAGGCCACCTCGCTCTCAGGCTATTTGCCGGAGACCTGGTGGTCGAAGGGGCAGCCGCAAGCTCATCAAGCAAAGTGACGCCGTGAACCAGCCAGCCGTATCGCCGACGCTCGACACGTTGTTTCAGCGCACGCTGATCCGGCAGCCGCACGCGCCCGCCCTGCTTGATCCCCTCAACAAGGCCCGCGTGACCGGGCACCAGCCGCGGCGGATGACCTATGCCGAAGCCGACACGGCCATCGAGGCGCTGTCGGCTTATTTCGTCGAATCAGGCCTGCCGGCCAATTCCGTCATCGCGATCCAATTGCCTGCCACGGTCGAGTTCGTGTTCACCGTGCTCGCCGCCCATCGCGCCGGCCTCGTCGTCGCGGTGCTGCCGCTGCTCTGGCGGCACGCGGAACTGACCGCCGCGCTGAACCGCACCGCGGCGCGCGCCATCGTCACCATGAGCACGGTCGACGGCGTCAGCTATGCCGATCTGGCGATGCATGCGGCCGCGGAAGCCTTCTCGATCCGTCACGTCTGCGGCTTCGGCACCGATCTACCGGAAGGCATGGCTTCGCTCGACGAGGTGCTGGCCCGCCCGCCCGGCACCACGCGCGCCGTGATTCAGGACGGCCGCAAGGCGGCGATGATCTCCTTCGACGTCACGGCCGAAGGCTTTCGCCCGGTGCCGCGGCCGCATTTCAGCCTGATCGCCGGCGGGCTTGCGATGTCGCTGGAAGCCGACATCAGGCAGGGCGCGACCGTGATGGCGGCGTTCACGCCGATGTCGTTCGCAGGGCTCGCCTCCTCGCTCGCGGTGTGGCTGCTCTCCGGCGGCGCGCTGGCGCTGCATCATCCGTTCGAGAACGAGGTGCTGGAGCAGCAGATCAACGAGCATGAATGCGAGGTGCTGATCGCGCCGGCGCAGCTCGCGCTGCGTCTTGGCGATGCCGACCTGGCGGCGCGGATGCCGACCTTGCGCAATGTCATCGGCCTGTGGCGCGCGCCCGAGCAGGTGGCGGCGAGCGATGCCTGGATCGCGCCCCATGCCCCGCTGACCGACGTCTACCTGTTCGGCGAGGCCGGGCTGTTCGGCGCCCGCCGCGGCGAGGACGGTATGCCCGTTGCGGTGATGCCCGGGCCGCACGGCGCCCCGCGCGAGCAATCCGGCTCGTCCATTGCGGGCGAGATCCTGCTGACGCCGAAGGGCACGCTCGGCCTGCGAGGCGCGATGGTGCCGATCGCGGCCTATGCCCCGCCGCAGCCGGTCGGCGACACGCTGATCGCACAGCCGCCGCGCGATTATGTCGACACCGGCTATGCCGCCCGGCTCGACCGTCCGAGCGGCGCGATCTGCATCACCGCGCCCCCCTCCGGCATCATGGCCGTCGGCGGCTACCGCTTCCTCTCCAACGACCTTCAGGAATGGGCTCGCCGGCTCGGCCAGGGCGCCCTGCTCACCGCGCTGCCCGACCGGCTTTCCGGCCACCGGCTGGCCGGACGCGCGCAGGACAATACCCGGGCCCGCGAGGCGCTCAGCGAGCTCGGGCTTAACCCCCTGATGGTCGAAGCTTTTCGCGACCGTTCCGGCCCCGGCTAGGCGCGGTTTCGCCTGGTACGTTGACGCTGCATTAAGGCGGCCAAACTAGATTGCGGGGCATCTGTCGCGTGATCAGAGTTTTGCGAATGTCCCAGGCGGGCCCGATCCTGTTTGTGTCCAATGCCGAGCGGCCGCCCTTCATTGCGGCGCTGGACGAGGCCCGGCTCTTTCCCGTCGTCGACACCGACTGGGCCAGCGCAGCGCGCGCGGTCGAGCAGGTCCAGCCGGCCGCGGTTCTCGCCCAGATGTCCGGCGGTCATGAGCCGCATATTACGCCGCTCGCCAAGAAGATCGCCGACCAGTCGCTCTACCTTCCTTTCGTGGCCCTCGATGCTGCAGGCACGCTGCCCCACAACGCCCTGCCGTTCTCCTCGCGCGGCGGCAATTCCGACCGCCTGATCGCGCGCCTTCGCGCCGCTCTGCGCGTGCGCACCCTGCATGCCACGGTGCTGCGCCGGCTGCCGGAAGTGAAGGTCGCGCTGCCGCAAGGCGATCCCGCCCGCGATGCCACCGTGCTCCTGATCGGCCGCGGCTCGGCCTATCCCGCGCTCTCCGTCGCGCTCGGCGAACGTGCCGGCGTCGTCGGCGCGCTCTCGATCGAGGCCGCCGCGAAACATCTCAACACCCGTGACCTCGACGGCGTCGTGCTCGCCGAAGGTTTTACCGCGCGCGTCACCGACGCCTTTCTCACCGTGCTCGCCGAGGACACCCGCTTCCGCAGCCTGCCCGTCGTCGTCACCGCGCACCAGCTGACACAGACCTACGACCTGCCCAATCTCGAGCTGATCCCGGGCGAGCCGGCGAACGTCGCGGCCAATGCGCTGCCCCTGATCCGCCAGCATGCGATGGAAGCACAATTGAGCCGCACGCTGCGCTCGATCGATGCCGGCGGCTGGCTCGATCCGCGCAGCGGCCTGCTCACCGTGGAAGCCTTCGCCCGCGACTTTTCCAAGGCGGTCGAGCAGACGCTCGCCCGCGGCGGTGGTTTGTCGGTCGCACGCTTCGCCTTCGACCCCGGCAATTCCCGCGCCCAGCTCGATGCCGCCCGGATCCTTAGCCGGCTGATGCGGCAGATGGATTTCGGCGCGGCGCAGAAGGACGGCTCGGTCATCGTCGTGTTCGCGGAAACCGACTTCCGTACCGCCCACATGATCGCCCGCCGCCTCTCGGCGGTGATGCGGCACACCTCCAACGGCAAGCACGAGATGCGCAGCGAGCCCGTGGTCAGCGTGGATTCGCTGTCGCCGTCGGATACGGCAAGGTCGCTGCTGGGGCGGCTGTCGGCGGATGCGTCGCGGGCGGCATCGTAGCATCCGCCGGCACGGCTCGATCGCTCAAACCATCATGAGCTTGATCTGGCCGTCCTCGACGGTCCCCATCGCGAGCGCGTCGCGCGCCATCTTCTCGACGGCCGGCCAGTTCGCCAGAAGGTATCTCTGCGCCTGCGCCTTGGTCGGGAAATTTGTTTGAAGAATACAGCTCTGCCGCGTGTTCCCGTTCGCGATCTGGAAGGACACCGCCTGAGGGCCCTCCCGAAGCTCTTGCTCGGTGGGCTGGGGAAGCTTGCGCATGCTGCTCCTTCTCGCGGCTTAGCGAACCGGTAAGGCGACCCCGGAGGCTGGATCGGCGCGAGCCGTCCCGGCCGCGATCTTCCTGGCTTTCAATCTTCGCTCTGACTCGAGGCTCGGTTGCGTATTGCGGACCGCTTCGGTCAGCATCAGGCGGAGCTCTGCCTTGGTCTTGGGTGCTTGTCGCGTGGTCGACTTCTGCCAATTGGTCATGAAGTCTATATGGGTATTTTCGCGCGAAACGCCACCATTCGCATTCGCGATCAGGCGGTAACCGGTGCAAAAAACCCGCGGCCGGTGAACGGTCGCGGGTCAAGAGATCCGAAGCTCTGCCAGTACATCCGTGGTCAAAGCAACGTCATGTCGATTGCGACAGCCTATGCGGCGCGCAGATCTTCAGCAGCAGACTTGCCGGTCCGGCGGTCTGCAACGATTTCGAATGAAACCTTCTGCCCTTCGTTGAGGGTATTCATGCCGGCGCGTTCAACGGCGCTGATATGAACGAACACATCCTGGCTGCCCTGGTCGGGCTGAATGAATCCGAAACCCTTTTGGCTGTTAAACCACTTCACAGTTCCCGTCGTCATGGGGTCGTCCTTTACGATAGATAAGCGTTTGGCCACGCTCAAAAGCGCGGTCGATGTCGTCGAGATCTGGAGGGAGGGTCGTCAGTCAGGCGCGCTTGAAAGCGGCGAGGCCAAGTCGTTCGGCCGAAACTCGATCATTTGGATATAGATACTGCTCGGTCATTCCGCAAGTGACCATACGTCATTGTCTTCGGATCCAGAGGCCGCGCAACGATTCAAGCCGCATCGCCTCTGCAGATATCACAGCGCCTCACGCCGCCTTCTTGCTTTCCGCGAGCTGCGCCAGCTGGCGCATGATCTCCGTCGTCCCAACGAGACGCTCTTCCGGCGTCTCCCAATCCTGCAGGAACACCACCTTCATATCGGGCCGCACCTTGGCGGCCTGGCCGTAGCTGCGGATGAAGCTCACCAGACGATCGGGATGGGCGAAGGAATTGTCGCGGAAGGCGATGACGGCGCCCTTCGGGCCGGCATCGATCTTCCCGACATTGGCGCGGCGGCAGAACGCCTTGATCGCGGCCACCTTGAAGAGGTAGCGCACCTCGTCCGGCAGCACGCCGAAGCGATCGCGCATCTCGGCGCCAAAATTCTCGATCTCCTCCTCGGTGTCGAGATCGGCCAGACGCCGGTACAGCGACAGCCGCACCGAGAGATCGCCGACATAATCCTCCGGAATGAGCACGGGCATGCCGATGGTGATCGACGGCGACCAGCGGTCGGCGGCGGGCTCGGAGACGCCGGCCTTGAGGTTGACGATCGCCTCCTCCAGCATCGACTGGTAGAGCTCGAAGCCGACCTCCTTGATATGGCCGGACTGCTCCTCGCCGAGCAGATTGCCGGCGCCGCGGATGTCGAGGTCGTGCGAGGCGAGCTGGAAGCCTGCGCCCAGCGTCTCCAGCGATTGCAGCACCGTGAGCCGGCGCTCGGCCTGCGCGGTGATCTTCTGCTGCGCCGGCAGCGTGAACAGCGCATACGCACGCAGCTTGGAGCGGCCGACGCGGCCGCGCAGCTGATAGAGCTGGGCGAGCCCGAACATGTCGGCGCGGTGCACGATCAGCGTGTTGGCGTTGGGGATGTCGAGGCCGGACTCGACGATCGTGGTCGACAGCAGGATGTCGAACTTGCCGTCGTAGAACGCGGTCATGATGTCTTCGATCACAGCAGGCGGCATCTGGCCGTGCGCGACCGCGACCTTCATCTCCGGCACGTTCTTGTCGAGGAAATCCTTGACCTCGGCGAGGTCGTCGATGCGCGGCACCACGTAGAACGCCTGGCCGCCGCGGTAGCGCTCGCGCAGCAGCGCCTCGCGGATCATCAGCGGATCATGCGGAGCGACGAAGGTGCGCACCGCGAGGCGATCAACCGGGGGCGATGCGATGATCGAGAGCTCGCGAACCCCGGTCAGCGCCAGCTGCAGCGTGCGCGGAATCGGGGTTGCCGACAGCGTCAGCACGTGCACCTCGGAGCGCAGCGCCTTCAGCCGCTCCTTGTGGGTCACGCCAAAGTGCTGCTCCTCGTCGACGATGACGAGGCCGAGGTCGCGGAATTTGATGGCCTTGCCGAGCAGTGCATGAGTGCCGACGACGATGTCGACCGAACCGTCGGCGATGCCCTTCTTGACCAGATTGAGCTCCTTGGTCGCGACCAGCCGCGAAGCCTGCGCCACGTTCACTGGAAAGCCCTTGAAGCGCTCGGTGAAGGTCTTCGCGTGCTGGCGCGCGAGCAGCGTGGTCGGCACCACCACGGCGACCTGCTTGCCTTCGAGCGCGACGGCAAAGGCCGCGCGCAACGCCACCTCGGTCTTGCCGAAACCGACGTCGCCGCAGATCAGCCGGTCCATGGGACGGCCGAGTTCGAGATCCTTCAGCGTGGATTCGATCGCCCCTAGCTGGTCCTCAGTCTCGTCATACGGGAAGCGCGCGCAGAACTCGTCGTACAGGCCCGGTTGCACCGGCAGCTTGGGCGCCTCGTGCAAATGGCGCGCGGCGGCGATCTTGATCAGCTCGCCCGCGATCTCGCGGATGCGGTTCTTGAGTTTTGCCTTGCGGGTCTGCCAGCCGCCGCCGCCGAGGCGATCGAGCTCGACCGTGGTCTGGTCGGAGCCGTAGCGCGACAGCAGCTCGATGTTCTCGACCGGCAGGAACAGCTTTGTCTCGGCGGCATAATGCAGCTCGAGACAGTCATGCGGCGCGCCGGCGACGTCGAGGGTCTGGAGGCCGACGAAGCGGCCGATGCCGTGGTCGACGTGGACGACGATGTCGCCCGCGGCAAGGCTCGTGATCTCCGAGATGAAATTGTCGAGCTTGCGGCTGGCCTTGCGCGGCCGCACCAGGCGATCGCCAAGGATGTCCTGCTCGCTGATCAGCGCGATCTCATCGGTCTCGAAACCGCTTTCGAGGCCGAGCACCGCGAGCATGGTCTCGTTGCGCGGGGTCGCCTGCACCGTCCGCCAGCTGTTGACGCTGGTGGTGTGGGCCAGCTTGTGGTCGCGCAGCATCGAAGTCATGCGGTCGCGTGAGCCCTCGCTCCAGAGCGCGATCACGACCTTCTTGCGCTGGGCGTGCAGCGCCATGACGTGGCTGACCACGGACTCGAATACGTTGACCGTGGTGTCGTTGCGTTCCGGCGCGAAGTCACGGCCCTTGCGGGCACCGGCGTCGATGACACTGGTCCCGTCAGCCGGAACCGAGAACTGTGTCAGCCGCAGCAGCGGCATGTCGCTCTCGCGCCTGGTCCATTCCTCGCCGGTCAGATAGAGCCGGTCCGGCGGCAGCGGCTTGTAGATGGCGCCGCCGCCGGGATGCTCCATGGCATCGCGGCGGGCCTCGTAATAGTCCTGGATCTGCTTGAATCGCTCGCGGACGGCGTCCTCGGCCTGCGGCTCGATCGCGATGGGCGCGCCTTGCAGATAATCGAACAGCGTGTCCATCCGGTCCTGGAACAGCGGCAGCCAGTGCTCCATGCCGGGATGGCGGCGGCCTTCGCTGACGGCCTCGTACAGCGCATCGTCGCGCTCGGGCGCGCCGAACTCGGCGACATAGCCCATGCGGAAACGGCGGATGGTGTCGGTGACGAGCTGGAATTCCGAGATCGGCACGAAGTCGAGCGAGCGCATGTCAAGCAGCGTGCGCTGGGTCTCGGCATCGAAGGTGCGGATCGATTCCAGGCTGTCGCCGAAGAAGTCGAAGCGCACCGGCTGCTCGAGGCCGGCCGGAAACAGATCGAGGATGCCGCCGCGCACGGCGTATTCACCGGGCTCACGCACGGTCGAGGAACGGTTGTAACCATTGTGCTCGAGCCAGGCGACGATGGTGTCCATCGGCACGACGTTGCCGGGCGCGACCGACAGCGCCTGCGCCGCGACGAGTTCACGCGCCGGCACGCGCTGCACGATCGCATTCACCGTGGTCAGCACGATCAGCGGCTTGTCGCTGCCGGTCAGCGAGGCCAGCCGCGCCAGCGTGGTCAGGCGTTGTGCCAAAATGCCGCCATGCGGCGAGACGCGGTCATAGGGCTGGCAGTCCCAGGCCGGGAACTGGAGCACCGGCAGATCGGGCGCGAAGAACTGCAGCGCGCGTTCGAGCTGCTGCATGCGCGGACCGTCGCGGCAGACCACGGCAAGGCTGACGGCCGGCTTCTTCGGCCGCGCCGCGATGGCGCGGGCGAGATCGGAGACGACCAGGCCTTCGGCGCCTTCCGCGACATTGGCAAGCGTCAGCACACGGCCGGGCGCTAGCAGCTCGGCCGGAGATTTCATTCCCTGCTTCATGCGTCGCGGTCCGCGATCGGATAGGCCTTGATGCGGGCAAACAGCGCACCGGTCACATCGGCCGGCAGCACCTTGTCACCGGTGATGGCGGCATAGAGATCGGGATCGTTGACCTCGAGCAGGGCCTCGAGCTCGGTCAATTCAGGCTCGGACAGATTGCCGATCTCGGCATCCGCAAAGCGGCCGAGGATCAGGTCCATCTCGCGCGTGCCGCGGTGCCAGCAGCGGAACAAAAGCCGCTTGCGGCGGTCGTCCAGCCCGCTGCTCGATCGTGTCGTTCCCGTCATGTCTCAAATCCAGTCAAACGCAGAAAGCCCGGACGTGCCGGGCGGGGCTGATATAGCCATTCGGGGTGGCCGTGTCAGCCCCTCGATTTGGCAAGCCTGCCGCCCGGGTGCGGCCGCGAAAAAAGCCGTGGATGCCCGGCATAAAGCCGGGCATGACGGGCCGAAACGATCCTAGATTCGCATCCATGCGCCCCAGCCTGCTCAATCCGCTGTTTGCTCCCGTGACCAGCCTGCCCGGCGTCGGTCCGAAGCAGGACAAGCTGCTGCAATATTTGCTCAGCCGCAGCGAGACGCCGCGGCTGGTCGACCTGCTGCTGCATCTGCCGAGCCAGGTCATCGACCGCCGCGCCCGGCCGAAGATCCGCGACGCCGCGGTCGGAACCATGGTGACGCTGGAGGTCACCGTCGACCGCCATCGCCCCCCTCCACCGCGCAACGCGCGCGCACCCTATCTGGTCTATGCCAGCGACGACACCGGCGACGTCGTGCTGACCTTCTTCCGCGCCAAGCCCGGCTATGTCGAAAAACTGCTGCCAATGGGGGAGAAGCGGTTCGTCTCCGGCACGCTGCAGATGTACGACGGCATCCCGCAGATGGTGCATCCCGACCGCGTGCTGGACGAGGAGGCGATCGCAAAGCTCTCCGGCATCGACCCGGTCTATCCGCTGACGGAGGGTCTGGCGCTCGGCTCACTCCGCCGCGCGATCGCGCAGGCGCTGCAGAAGCTGCCGGCTTTGCCGGAGTGGATCAGCCCGGAGGTGATGCGCCGCTGCAATTTTCCTGCGATCACCGAGGCGCTCAACCGTGTGCACCAGCCGGTCGAGCTGACGGACATCCTGCCCGATCAGCCGTTCTGGTCGCGACTCGCCTTTGACGAGCTCCTGGCCGGCCAGCTCGCGCTCGCTTTGATCCGCGCGCAGCTCCGCCGCCCGGCCGGCGTGCGCAATGCCGGCGACGGGCACCTCCGCAACAAGATCATCGACGCCCTGCCCTATGCATTGACGCTGTCCCAGCGTGACGCAGCCGCGGCGATCGCCAGCGATCTGCAACAGCCCGTGCGCATGTTGCGCCTGCTCCAGGGCGACGTCGGCTCCGGCAAGACCGTGGTCGCGCTGCTCGCGGCCGCGGCCGTCACGGAGGTCGGCAAGCAGGCCGCGCTGATGGCACCGACCGAAATCCTGGCGCGCCAGCACATCAAGACCATCGCCCCGCTCGCCGAGCGCGCCGGCATGCGGGTTGCGATCCTCACCGGCCGTGAAAAGGGCAAGGAGCGGCGTGAATTGCTGGCGCAGCTCGAAGCCGGAGAGATCGACCTCCTGGTCGGCACCCACGCCCTGATTCAGGACGACGTGATCTTCCATGATCTCGCCCTCGCCATCGTCGACGAGCAGCACCGCTTCGGCGTGCGCGAACGCCTCGCGCTCACGTCCAAGGGCGAAGCGGTCGACGTGCTGGTGCTGAGCGCGACGCCGATCCCGCGCACGCTGGTGCTGACCTATTTCGGCGACATGGACATTTCCGAGCTGCGCGAAAAGCCGGCCGGCCGCCAGCCGATCGAAACCCGCACCATATCGATCAGCCGCCTCGCCGAAGTCACAGACAGCATCGGCCGCGCGCTGCAGGCGGGCAAGCTGGTTTACTGGATCTGCCCGCTGGTCGAGGAATCCGAGGCCGAAGGCACCGAGCACCTCACCAACGCGACGAAGCGTTTCGAGAGCCTGCAGAAGCGGTTCGGCGAGCGCGTCGGGCTCGTGCACGGCCAGATGAAGGGCACCGAGAAGGACCGCGTGATGGGCCAGTTCGCCGCCCACGAGATCGGCCTGCTGGTCGCGACCACCGTGGTCGAGGTCGGCGTCGATGTGCCGGCGGCGACCATCATGGTGATCGAGAATGCCGAGCGTTTTGGCCTCGCCCAGCTGCACCAGCTGCGCGGCCGGATCGGACGCGGCTCGGAGGCCTCGACCTGCCTGCTGCTCTACTCCGAGCCGCTCGGCGAGATGTCGAAGGCGCGGCTGAAGGTGATCCGGGAGACCACCGACGGTTTTCGTATCGCCGAGGAGGATTTGAAGCTGCGCGGCGAAGGCGACGTGCTTGGCGTGCGCCAGAGCGGCCTGCCCGGCTACCGCATCGCGCGCTCGGAGGTCCACGGCCAGCTCATCACCCAGGCGCGCGACGAGGCGCTTCGCATCCTCAAGGACGATCCAAAGCTGAAGGGCGAGCGCGGCGAGGCGCTGCGGTGCCTGCTGTATCTGTATGAGCGCGACGAGGCGATCCCGCTGATCGGCGCGGGCTGAGGGCTTCCGCAAAGATCGTCGCAAAGGGACTCGCGGAGACTCCCCCTCGTGTGGAGAGAGACCTTTACATCTGAAGCAAACCGGCTCGCGGGAGCGACTAGGCTTTCTTCTGCGCGATCCCCGCAGCGAACGCCTTCATCAGCGCGGCATCCGCCGCCTCACCATTTGCATCCTCGGCGAGATGCTCGAACCATCTCGCAAAGCCCTCATAGATCTGGCTGGCCGGATGATCCGGGCCGAGGAATCCGGAAATCTCCCGCATCTCCGCGACCCAGCGATACGCTTTCGGGATCATGTCAGGCAGCGCGACCTCGAGCCGCGCCAGGATCGCGGGCTGGCTCAGCGCCAGTTCGTCACGCAACGCGTCCGCAGCGCCCGCTTTCGTTGCCGCGATCACCATGGCCGAGCCGATGCCGGCGAGACCCTTGACGATGCCGGCGTAGGACATTTTCAGGGCGGACGCCGCGCCGACAGGCCCCTCCACAATGCGCACGTCCAGGCCGAACTCCTTCAGCGCCGCGACGTCCTTGGCGTATGCGCCGGACATGTAGAAGGCCGGGCTCTTGCCGCCGGGCTGCGGCGGAAAGCCGATGATGCCGCCATCGACGAACGGCGCCTGCGCCGAGCCGATGATCTCCTCAATTCTCTGCACGGTATCGACGTTGACGGCGTTACAATCGACCACGATTGGCTTCTTCTCGCGCCTGACGATCAGCGCGGCCAGCCGCTCAGCCAGCGCAACGGCTTTTCCCGGCGGCACGATCGAGAGGATGATGTCGGCGCTCGCAATTTGATTGTCATCGGCGCCGACCATGCCGGCATCTGCCGCGCGTTTCCGCGTCGCCTCGCTCCGCCCGTCCAAAGACGTCAGCACGCGCGCGCCGTGCTCACTGAGGCGGCGGGCGACGGCGCTGCCCATGGCGCCGGGCGCGAGGATCGCAATGGTCTTGGACATCATGTACTCCAGATCGAATTCCGAGCGAGGCGCTCAGGTGAACCGGAGGATATCAGAGGATGCGAACGCGCGCGTGACTGCGGCCATCCCGCAAGGGAATGGCCCTACTCCACCTTCGCAGGCTCGGGCCGAAGCGCCGAGGCGTTGGCGATGCGCGCGGCATTCGCCATGCCCGCGAGCGCGGCGGCCTTTTTCGGATCGGGTGCCGAGCCCGGCTGCACCACGCCGGCCGACATGATCAAGGTCGCGGCGTCTTCGGTGCTCATGTCGACTTCGACGATCTTGCTCTTGGGCACGTAGAAGAAGAATCCGGTGGTCGGGTTCGGCGAGCACGGCAGGAACACGGAGACATGCTCCTCCTGCCCCGGCAGGCTGCGCGCGACCTCTTCATTCGGCGATTGCGAGATCAGCACGATCGACCACATGCCTGGCGAGGGAAACTCGACCAGCCCGACTTTGCGGAAGCTCGAGCCCTTGCCCGAGAACAGCGTCTCGAACACCTGCTTCAGGCCGCGATAGATGGCGCGCACGGCCGGGATCCGGCCGAGGAAGGTCTCGCCGACATCGACCAGCGTCCGGCCGATCAGGTTGGCGGCGAGGAATCCGACCAGCGTCAGCGTGAAAAATGCGACGACCAATCCCCAGCCGGGAATGACGTACGGCAAATAGGTTTCGGGCCGGTAGGCCAGCGGCACGAACGGCCGCACCACGCCGTCGACCCAGGTCACGAACCACCAGACCAGATACAGGGTGATGGCGATTGGGCCCGTCACCACGAGGCCAGTCAGAAAATAGTTGCGGAAGCGGCCCATCAGGCCGGTATGCGGTTCCGGGAGAGGATCAAGAGGCGCAGGCGCGTCGTCGCGGGGGGTCATTCGGGTTCCTGGTCGGTCGCAGCACACAAGCTAGGGTCTTCTAGCAGGTTTTGGAAGACCGCGACCGACTGATATCCCTTCTGCCTATTCCACGGTCACCGATTTCGCGAGGTTGCGAGGCTGGTCGACGTCGGTCCCCATGACGACAGCCGTGTGATAGGCGAGCAGCTGCACGGGAACGGCATAGACCATCGGGGTGAAGGCCGCCGCCATGTCGGGCATGACGATGGTGACGAGGGACTCCACGGTCGCCTCTTCCGCACCCTTCGCGTCCGTCATCAGGATGATGTTGCCGCCGCGCGCGGCGACCTCCTGCATGTTGGAGACCGTCTTTTCGAACACCCGGTCGTAAGGCGCGATGACGACGACAGGCATCGTCTCGTCGATCAGCGCGATCGGCCCGTGCTTGAGCTCGCCGGCAGCATACCCCTCGGCGTGGATGTAGGAGATCTCCTTCAGCTTCAGCGCGCCTTCGAGCGCAAGCGGGAAGCTGGTGCCGCGGCCGAGATAGAGCACGTCGCGCGACTTGGCGATCCTGTGCGCGAGCTTTTCGATCTGCAGCTCGGTGGTGAGCGCATCCGCCATCAGGCGCGGGACCTCGACGAGGCCATGGACCAGCTTGGTCTCATCCTCGTCGGACAATTCGCCGCGCGCCTTGCCGGCCGCGATCGCGAGGTTTGCGAGCACCATGAGCTGACAGGTGAAGGCCTTGGTCGAGGCGACGCCGATCTCGGGGCCCGCGAGCGTCTGCAGCACGGTCTCGCTCTCGCGCGCGATCGTCGAGGTCGGCACGTTGACGACGGCGACCGTGTGCACGCCCTCGGCCTTGGCATAGCGCAGTGCCGCCAGGGTGTCGGCGGTCTCGCCGGACTGCGAGATGAAGATGGCGAGATCGCCCTTGCGCAAGGGCGCCTCGCGGTAGCGGAATTCGGAGGCGACATCGACCTCGACCGGCACGCGCGCAAAGCGCTCGAACCAGTATTTTGCGACGTAGCCGGCATAGCTCGCGGTGCCGCACGCCGTAATGTTGATGCGCTGAATGTTCTTGAAGTCGAACGGCAGCTTGACCGGCAGCGCGACACGCTCGGTTGCCATGTCGACGTATCGCGCCAGCGTGTGGCCGACCACTTCCGGCTGCTCGTGGATCTCCTTCGCCATGAAGTGGCGATAGTTCGCCTTGTCGACGAGCGAAGTCGAGGCGGCATGCTTGATCTTGTCGCGCTGGACGGCATTGCCGTCCTTGTCGAAAATCGACGCGCTCTTGCGCGTCAACACGACCCAGTCGCCATCTTCGAGATAGCTGATCGTGTCGGTGAACGGGCCGAGCGCGATAGCGTCCGAGCCGAGATACATCTCGCCGTCGCCATAGCCGATCGCCAGCGGCGGCCCGTTGCGGGCGCCGATCATCAGGTCGCCGTCGCCGGCGAAGATGAAGCCGAGCGCGAAGGCGCCGCGGAGTCGCCCCAGCGCCAGCTTGACGGCTTCGACCGGCTTGTTGCCGCGCGTGAGCAAATCGTCGACCAGGTGCAGCACGATCTCGGTGTCGGTCTCGGTGTGGAACACCGTGCCCTTCTTCTCGAGCTCCTCGCGCAGCTCGCGGAAATTCTCGATGATGCCGTTGTGGACCACGGCGACGCGCTCGGTCGCGTGCGGATGGGCGTTGTTGACGGTGGGCTTGCCGTGGGTGGCCCAGCGGGTATGGCCGATGCCGGTGGTGCCCTGGAGCGGCTCGGCTTCCA
>NZ_AJQF01000258.1:0-2387 GCF_000261705.1 Bradyrhizobium genomosp. III
TGCCCTCGGCGCGACGGCGCTCGAGGTGCTTGCCTTCGAGCGTGGCGACGCCCGCCGAGTCATAGCCGCGATATTCAAGACGTTTGAGCGAATCCACCAGCTGCTCTGCAACCGGCTCGCGCCCGAGAATGCCGACAATCCCGCACATGCGGATCACTATCCCCCAAATCGTCGAAAAATCGCCTAAACGACGCGCCCGGTTTTTAGCGAAAATCCCAGGGAACCATATACTCAATAATTATTGCGGATTGAGACAGCATGGACCGCAACCTGAGCTTCGCCTGCGTCGAATTGGCCGGCCTTAGACAGCGCACGTTAACTTGTTGTCAATATGTTTGACCAACGATTCCGGTGCAGGAGAGCAAAGCCATGAAAGGCTCGTCCGACCGCAAAGGTCTGTCATCGATGTACTTGCGTGCCAGCGAGACCACGGGCACGCATTTGGCGCATTGGCCGCCGCCCCAGCGCGGCAAGGAAAGCAAGCCGGTCTTCCTGAAGCATCCGGAGGGCGAGCCGGCCAAACGCGCCAAGCCGCGTGGCTGGCGCCTGACCCGCGCGATCTTCTCCGAATTCGCCGACGACGAATAGCGCCTACGGACGAAGACCCTCATGGTGAGGAGCGCAAAGCGCGTCTCGAGCCATGAAGCCCCCGCATCTCGCCCGCGGCCCTCCTTCGAGACGCCCGCTTCCAGTGGGCCCTCAGGATGAGGGCGGAGTGTGCTGCGACACAACAGAATAGTGCCTATTTCTCCGGTTTCTTGCCGCCCGTCTTCAGCTCGCGATAACGCGCAGCGCCGCCTTCGCGGATGGTCTGCTGGTTGCGCTCCAGTGCCATCGCATCGTCAGGCACGTCGCGGGTGATCACCGAGCCCGAGCCGATATAGGCGCCATTGCCGATTTTGACCGGGGCGACCAGCGAGGAATTGGTGCCGACGAAGGCGCCCTGCCCGATGATTGTCTTGTGTTTCTTGAAGCCATCGTAGTTGCAGGTGATGGTGCCGGCGCCGATGTTGGAATTGGCGCCGACGGTGGCGTCACCGATGTAGGAGAGATGATTGACCTTGACGCCGGCCTCCAGTGTCGCCGCCTTGGTCTCCACGAAATTGCCGATCCGCGCGCCGTCGCCGAGCGAGGTGCCGGGCCTCAAGCGCGCATAGGGGCCGATCGAAACGTTCTTGCCAAGCGTGGTCTGCACGATGTGCGAGAACGAGTGGATCACGGTGCCGTCGGCGATCGACACGCCGGGGCCGATCACCACGAAAGGCTCGATCGTCACGTCCTTGCCGAACAATGTGTCGGCGGACAGATAAACGGTCTCGGGCGCGATCAGCGTGACGCCGGCCTCCATCGCCGCTTTCCGCAAGCGCGCCTGCATCACGGCTTCGGCTTCCGCAAGCTGCGCCTTGGTGTTGATGCCGCGCACTTCATCCTCGCTGGTCTCGATCACCACGGACTCCCATCCCTGCTTGCGGACGATTTCGACCGCGTCGGTCAGATAATACTCGCCCTTTGAATTCGCATTGCCGATTTGCCCGAGGATTTCGAGCGCCCGGCGCCCGTCGATTGCCATCACGCCGGCATTGCACAGATCGATCTTGCGCTCCTCTGCGCTGGCATCGGCCTGCTCGCGGATCGCGACCAGGCGTTCGCCCTCGACGATGAAGCGGCCATAGCCGGTGGGATCGGCGGCGCGAAAGCCGAGCGCGGCGATCGCCGCGCCCCTGGCGAGCGGCGCGCGCAGCCGTGCAAAGGTCTCGGCCGAGATCAGCGGCGTATCGCCGAAGGCAACAAGGAGATCGTCCACGCCGCGCCCGATCGCCTCGCGCGCCGCCAGCACCGCATGCGCGGTGCCGAGCCGCTCGGCCTGCACGAAGGTGAGCGCGTCGGGCCGGATGCGCTTTGCCTCGTCCGCGACCGCCTGGTGATCGGGGCCAATCACGACCGCGAGCGAGGTGCCGGTTCCCTGGGGTGCCGCGGCGAGCACGTGGGCGAGCAAGGTCTGGTGGGCTACCGGATGCAGCACTTTCGGCAGGTTCGATCGCATGCGCGTGCCTTCGCCGGCGGCGAGCACG
The DNA here is from genome assembly GCF_000261705.1 of Bradyrhizobium genomosp. III. Classification (NCBI taxonomy): domain Bacteria; kingdom Pseudomonadati; phylum Pseudomonadota; class Alphaproteobacteria; order Hyphomicrobiales; family Nitrobacteraceae; genus Bradyrhizobium; species Bradyrhizobium genomosp. III. Next base: position 2,073 of record NZ_AJQF01000258.1, read on the forward strand.
ATCGTGAGGCTGGAACGGGCGGTCATCGAAATCCTGTCAGATACGGCCGAATCAATTGGCGCGACGGGCGGGCAGCCACCCTCAAAAGCTCTTGCCTTGCTACCCCCGCAAACGCCCGGAATTCAAGTGCGACACGCTTTTCCTGTTAATGTTCCCTGATTGATTCGGGGAAGCCGGACAGGGCTGGGCACTTAACGTTCATGGCAAAGGATTCCGACCCACTGGCGGATGCCTTCGGCACCAAGGAGACCGGCGGGCTGTTCTCCGGACTTGTGGCCGAGGAAAGCGCGTTCGACCGCCGCATGATGTGGCGGG
>NZ_AJQF01000259.1:0-6838 GCF_000261705.1 Bradyrhizobium genomosp. III
GGCCAATCAGGCCCAACTCGGCTGGCGGCGCGACCAGGTTGCGTCCGCCGATCTCGCGCGCCAGGCAGAGCGGCTCCAGGCGCTGGCCAAGGAGAGCCAGAACGAGGCCCGCCGGCTTGCGGCCGCCATCGAGACGCTGAACACGGATCGCGACCGGCTCTATTCCCGTGTCACCGTGGTCGAGCAAGGGCTCGATTCCGTCACCGGCGCCATCGCCAAGCAACCCACCGCACCACCGCAGCCCGGCAAGCCGCAGGATGCCACGCCGACGGCGCCCAGCGTCGCGCCGGTCGCTTCGACCCCCGCCTCCGCCGGCGACAAGCCCCGCACCGAGGCCGCCAAGGACACGCCCAAGGACACGCCCAAGGATACGGTCACGGTCAAGGATACGCTCAAGGAAGTTGCAAAGGAGCCGTCGAGCCTGCCACCGCAGACTGCCGCCGCCGCCTCGCTCGTGCAGCAGCCGCTGGCAGCGACTTCGGCGCTGCCGACCATACCGCTGGTGCCGTCCAAGTCGATCATGGCGCCGCCCGATCCAGCCGCGTCGAAATTGATTCAGCCCGAGACAAACGAGAAGGCCGCCGAGAAGAAAGTCGAGCCGGCGCCCGCCCCGACCGAAGTCGTCGCGACAGCCGCGAAGGCACCTGAGGCAGCCGAGAACGAATCCCCCGCCATCGCGGTCCAGCAGACGCGTTTCGCGATCGACCTCGGCGGCGCCAATTCGATCGACGGCCTGCGCGCGCTCTGGCGCGGCCTGAGCAAAACCAATCCGGAAATCGCAGCACTGCGACCGATCATCATGATCAAGGAAGGCAACACCGGCCTCGGCATGCAGCTTCGCCTGGGTGCCGGTCCGCTGGTCAACGCCGCCGCCGCCGCAAAATTCTGCGCGAGCCTCGCGGAGAACGATCGTCACTGCGAGACCACCGTCTTCGACGGCCAGCGCCTCTCGATGCGCGGCGGATCGGAGAAGGGACAAGAGAAGTCCCAGGACAGAGTTCAAGAGAAGAACTCCGAGAAGAACCAGGACGCGGTCCCGCAAGCCGAAACCGCGCCCGCGCCGAGTGCAAAGCCCGAGAAGCCGCAGCGCCGCCGCAGCTACTCCTCCAAGCGCTCGTCGAAGCGCGAAGAGCCCGCGCCCCCGCCTGCGGCGCAGCCCGCGCCGGCGAAGCCGGAGACCGCGTCTGCGTCCGCGGGATCGACGCTGTCGTCGTTCTTCAGGCGATAAACATTGCGCCTGAACGGGCGGTGAATGCCGGCGTGTTTTTGCGCGCGCCGATGAACCTAAATTTCGGTCCGAGAAGAGAAACCACCCGTCAATTGCCAAGTTGTCCCGGTCGTGAACCGGAGCGGCCGATGTGAGAAATCACGCGCGCCCGCCTCCATGACCTCGGGAGAAACCCACGTGAAGACATTGATCATCGCAACGGCCGCGCTTCTGGCGGCATCTCCGGCGCTTGCGCAAACGACGAAATCGCCGGGCGCCTCGAGCAACGCGCCGGGTCAGCAAATGCACAACACAAAGAAGCCTTCGACAGGACCCGGCGCGTCCGAATACGCCCCTGGTCACCAGACCAATACCACCAAGGGACCGGGCCACTCGGAGAGCGCGCCGGGACAGAAGATGCAGACCACCACGGGCTCGAACACCAGCAAGAAGTGATGGTGCGCGGTCGCGTTCTACTCTGGCAGATGGCGTCGACCAGGCTGGTCGGCGCCATCGCCTTGTCGAACGGCGGCTCGCGCTGCCTGATCGCCGATGATCGCTCAGAGTTGCGCGGGCATGCGACCATCGGACGCTTGGATCTCAGCGGCTCTTTCTCACCAAGTTGGCGTTTAGTCCCGATCTGCCGGGCGCACGCCAAGCGTCCGTCTCCCGAAACGCACGAGCTTCGATGAACGAACTGGATGATGTGCTGAGGCTTCTCGTCGCGGCGGGAACAGGGCTGCTGATCGGCATCGACCGCGACATGAACGACAAGCCGGTCGGAATGCGCACCCTGGCGCTTGTCGCTCTGGGCTCCGCGCTGGTCTCGATCTCCGTGATCGAGTTCCAGAATCTGCGTGACCACCCCGATGCGATCTCCCGGGTCATTCAGGGCGTCGTTGCCGGCGTGCTGACCGGTGTCGGCTTCATCGGCGCGGGCGTCATCCTGCACGACGCCAAGGCGAAGACCGTGCACGGCCTCACGACCGCGGCAACCGTCTGGATTGCGGCGGGCCTCGGGATTGCCTGCGCGCTCGGAGCCTGGCTGCTGGTCGCCGCAGCGATCGCCGTCACGCTGCTCGTGCTGTTCGTTCTTGGCTGGGTCGAGCGCCGGCTGGGATTGAAATAGGCAAACATACCAAATGATAGGGAAGAGGTCCGCGTAAGGCGGCAGTATCCGCGACGGATTTTGATTCGGAGCGGAGATGACGGACGCGAAGTTTCTGCGGGAGCAACTCGCGTTGATCCGCGAGCTGGCCGAGCAGGCGGACCCCTACATCAGAAAACGCCTGCTTGCATTGGCTGAGAAATACGAGCGACGGCTCGCGGACCAGAATCGGGCGACGCAAAGCCGGCTTTGACGGCCCCTCGCGCACGTCGTGGGCGAGCCGGATCAACAGAAACATCCCCTGCCCTGTTGCCTGCCCGCGCCATCACGACCATATTGCCGCCATGACAAAAAAGCCCTTCCGCCTCTCGCCCTACCAGGTGCAGTTCCTGATCGTCGTCGGTTTCGCGTCCGTCGGCTATGCGCTCTATCTGCGCTACCTTGCGATCGAGCTGTCGCAGGTCGCTCTCACCTGCGACGCCGGGCTTCAGACGATGATCTGCAAGGCGCGGTCGGTCTCGACGGTGCTGTTCAAGAATTCGGTGTTCGGCATCGTCGCGCTGGTGGTTGCGACGCTGAACCTGATGCGGCCGTCGATCGTGCTGCTCACCGTCGGCATCATCGCCGCCGGCCTCGGCATCGTGCTCTACAATGTCGTGCTGTCGGGCCTGGCGATCGGCCTGTTCATTCTTGGGTTTGCTCGGCCCGCGCCCGCCACAGCGTGAGCGCGAACAACAGATAGATCGTGCAGGTCCACAGCGACTGCCAATTGTCGCGGCCCTCGTTGAACAGCACGAACACCGCCGACAACGCGAGCACGCCCGCGAACACCGATTCCGCGATCGGACGCTGGCCGATCTGCGGCCGATTCAGCATCAACAGCGCGAACGGCACGACCGCCATCGTCAGCGCGGCGTAGGGAAAATCCTTGTAGCGCGGGTCGAAAACGAAACCGAGCGCAGTCGCGGCCGCGATCACGGCCGTCACCGCGAGCGTCAGGCCGAGCACCGCGGTGAGCTTCGACCATTTTCGGCCCTCGCGCGGACCGAGCAGATCGAGAAAGGTCGGAAGGCTGCGGCCGATCACCATCGCCTGCGCGCAGAAGATCGGCGACAGGATACCGGCCGCGAGCAGCGCGCCCCAGAGCAGCCAGCCGCCGACGCCGTAGCTCTCATAATACAGCTTGTCGGCGCCGATCCCGAGCAGGCTGCCCGCCGTCGTCGCCGAAATGGCGACGCCGAGCCAGGCCGAGAAGCGCGGCGTCCACGGCCGCCGGCGCAGCGTGATGAGCGCGACCGCGAACACCAGCACGGAAAGGCCCATGCCGGCGCCCATGTACCATTTCCAGTACGGGAAATTGCTGATCGGCTCGCCCGGCGGATATTTCAAGCTGCGGCGCACCGAGTCGTACAGGCCCCAATAGCCGCCGACGGTGCCCTCCAGCTTTCGCTTCCAGGGCTGGTCGTAGGACTCGATCAGATTGACGCGAAACTTGTTCGCCTTCGCCAGAGCCAGGATTTCCGAGACCACCCGCGCCTGGTTGGTGCGTGAGGGCAGCGCGCCGTCGCGCATGCGCCCCTCGCTCGGCCAGCCGGTCTCGCCGATCAGGATTTCCTTGCCCGGAAACGCCACCGCCATGCGCTCGCGGATCGCCTCGACATGGGCGGCGGCGAACTTCGCCTTCACCGGCATATCCTCCCAATAGGGCAGGATGTGGATGGTGACGAAGTCGACGGCGTCATAGACCTCGCGGTTCTTCAGCCAGAATTCCCAGACGTCGGCATAGGTGACGGGCACGCTGACCTGCGTCTTCACCAGGCGGATGATCGAGACGAGGTCCGCCGTCGTCATCTCGCCGCGCAGCAGCACCTCGTTGCCGACGATGACGGCGGTGATGATCGCGGGGAATTCCTTGGTGAGACGAATGGCGAGCGCGGCCTGCTCAAAATTCTTGGCTCGGTTGCTGGAGAGCCAGATGCCCTGCAGCACTTTCAGCCCGCCGACCTTGGCGGCGATCGCCGGCACCTGGTCGAGCCCGTTCTCCAACGAATAGGTGCGGACGCAGTCGGTGATTTCCTTGAGCTGGCGCAGGTCCTGCTCGATCTGCTCGGCCTCGATATGGGTCCACGCGTTCAGCGGCGTCTGCTCGCCGCGGAACGGCGCGTAGGAGACGCATTGGACCTTCTCGGCGGGATCGATCGGGGCGCGCGCGAGCGTGATCGGCGTCGCCAACCACCACCACACGGCAGCAATCGCACCCAGTGAAACGAGCAGAAGCGCCAGTGGCGTACGAAGTGAAATCGGTTCCGTCCTCCGCGAAGGGTCCGTCGATTACCTGCTTGCACGCCGTCTGCCAAGGGGGTGTCCAAAGAGGGTGCCCAAGCGGGTGTCCAAATGCCGATCCACTCTCAAGGATCCGCGCCTGCCCTTAAGGAATGGGGCTGCGGCTGTTCGACCGGGGCCTAGCATCGTGACTTTGCTGGACAAAATTCCAAATACAGGTCATGGACTCGGAAAGACTTTTCCGCCGCATTGGAGACCCATTTGGACGCCATCACCGGCGCGTCCGCGGGATCCTGACGCGGACGGCCAGCGGATACATTGGGGAATTCATGCGGCAACGGGTGTTCGAGTCACGAAATGCGGTCCTGCGGCAGTTCGCCGCCACCTTGGCCGTCTCCTGCCTTCTCGTTCTCGCCGGTCTCGGTGGCGCTTCCGCCCAGAGCGGCACGCCCGCGCCGGACCAGGGCAAGGCCGCCGCCCAGCCCGCCGACGCCGCCAAGGATGCGGCCCAGAACCAGCGCCGCACCGACGAATTCGCCGAAGCGGCCCAGGTCATCAGCGGCCCGGCCGGCAATCCCGAATGCGTCTGGCTCGGCCGGCGCGTGGTGCGGCTGATGTGGCGGGATGACCTCGATACCGCGTTCCGCCATCTCGACCTCTATGACCGCTTCGGCTGCCCCGGCGGCCACATCCAGGCGGCCTTCCGCTGCCTGACCCGGTTCGGCGGCCAGATCGATCCCAAGGTCGCCGAGACCCTGGACAGCCGCGTGCATGCCTGCTGGATCAACCCGGCGGCCCAGCCGCAGCAGGCGGCGGCCGCAGCGGCACAGCCGGCCGCTCCCGCGGCCAACAATGCGCAGCCGCAGCCGGCCGCCAGCCCATCGCCCGCGGCAAGCCCGACGCCGGCGCCCCAGAAATAGCCGCGATCGTTTCAGCTGTCGTTCAGAAACGATCGGCCATAGACGCGGTTGGCACCGCCGCGCGTCGTTCGAAAAAGGCCATGCCCTCATAAGGACATGAGGCCATGACAGTTGTGAAACCGTGCGACGGAGATATGCTCCCTTTGCCGCGGACTTGGTCGGATCTCGGGGGCGGATCCGCTTCCCTGCCCCCTCAGCCCCTTTTGGTTTAGCCGCGATGCGCGTTGTCGCCGCCGTTTTGTTGCTCGTGTCTGCGCTTCACGCAGGGCTATGGGGAGTCTTGCGCGACAAGGAACCCGCGCCCGACTTCAAGGGCCTGTTGCCCAGCGTCTCCTACGCGCCGTTCGAGGGCTCGGCCCACCCCGACATCGACAACATCCCGACCGTCGAGAAAATCCGCGCCGACCTGAAGACGCTGTCGACCATGACGCGCGCGATCCGCCTCTATTCGTCCACCGGCGGCGTGGAACTGGTGCCGCCGATCGCGGCCGAGTTCGGCCTCAAGGTCACCGTCGGCGCCTGGATCGACAAGGACAAGGATCGCAACGAGCGCGAGATCAAGGCCGCCATCGAGCTCGCCCGCAAGAACAGCAACGTCGTCGGCGTCGTCGTCGGCAACGAGGTGATCTACCGCGGCGAGCAGAAGGTCGAAGACCTCATCGACATGATCAAGAAGGTGAAGGGCTCGGTCCGCGTGCCCGTCACCACCGGCGAGATCTGGAACATCTGGCGCGACAATCCCGACCTCGGCTCCAGCGTCGATTTCATCGCCGCGCACGTGCTGCCCTATTGGGAAAACTTCCGCTCCGACCAGGCGGTCGACCAGGCCGTCGACCGCTACAATCTCTTGCGCAACCTGTTCCCCGGCAAGCGCATCGTGATCGCCGAGTTCGGCTGGCCGAGCCAGGGCTACAATTTGCGCAACGCCGATCCGGGTCCGTTCCAGCAAGCCCTGATCCTGCGCAATTTCGTCAGCCGCGCCGAAGCCATCGGCATGGAATACAACATCGTCGAGGCCATCGATCAGCCCTGGAAATTCTTCGAAGGCGGCGTCGGTCCTTACTGGGGCATCCTCAACGCCAGCCGCGAGCCGAAATTCGCCTGGACCGGTCCGGTCGAGAACCCCGACTATTGGAAGCTGATGGGCATCGCGCTCCTGGTCGGCATCCTGCTGTCGCTGCCGATCCTGCGGATTGAAAAGCCGACCGCGAAGCAGGCCTTCCTGCTGTCGGCGACCGCCAACGGCGTCGGCGCCTGGGCCGCGACCGTGTTCGCGTTCTGGAACAGCCATTACTTCATCATCGGCTCCCCCCCCCCCCC
>NZ_AJQF01000260.1:0-8591 GCF_000261705.1 Bradyrhizobium genomosp. III
CGCTCACGCTCGGCATGATCCTGCTTGTGCCCCTCGTCCTCATTGCGATGGCGCGCATCGACGAGATCGCAGCCGTCGCCTTCGGCCGGTCGCCGCAGCGGCTGCTCAGCAAGGGCAAGCCGGTCGAGAACGTTCCCGAGAATTACTGCCCAAAGGTCTCGATCCACATCCCCGCTTATTTCGAGCCGGTCGAGATGCTCAAGCAGACGCTGGATGCGCTGTCGCGGCTGAACTATCCGAACTACGAATGCGTGGTCATCATCAACAACACGCCGGATCCCGCGTTCTGGCAGCCGATCCAGGACCATTGCCGCGCGCTCGGTGAACGCTTCAAGTTCATCAACGCCGAGAAGGTGCAGGGCTTCAAGGCCGGCGCTCTTCGGATTGCGATGGAGCGCACCGCCGCCGATGCCGAGATCATCGGCATCCTCGACGCCGACTATGCCGTCGATCCCGACTGGCTGAAGGACCTCGTGCCTGCCTTCGCCGATGCGCGTGTCGGCCTCGTGCAGGCGCCGCAGGAGCATCGCGACGGCGATCTGTCGATCATGCACTACATCATGAACGGCGAATATGCCGGCTTCTTCGACATCGGCATGGTCCAGCGCAACGAGGCCAACGCCATCATCGTGCACGGCACGATGTGCCTGATCCGTCGCGCGGCGATGGACATGGCCGGAGGCTGGTCGTCCGACACGATCTGCGAGGATTCAGATCTCGGCCTTGCGATCCAGGAACTCGGCTGGACCACCCACTACACCAATCACCGCTACGGCCAGGGCCTCCTGCCCGACACCTACGAGGCCTTCAAGAAGCAGCGTCACCGCTGGGCCTATGGCGGCCTCCAGATCGTCAAGAAGCACTGGCGCTATTTCCTGCCCGGCAAGAGCCGGCTGACGCCCGACCAGAAGCGCGAATATGGCCTGGGCTGGCTGAACTGGCTCGGCGCGGAAAGCCTCGGCGTGGTCGTGGCGCTGCTCAACCTCGTCTGGGTGCCGATCGTCGCCTTCGCCGACATCGCCATTCCCGACAAGATCCTGACGCTGCCGATCATCGGCGCCTTCATCGTCTCGCTGGCGCACTTCCTGTCGATGTACCGCGCCCGCGTCGCCATCAAGCCCGGACAGATGCTCGGCGCCATGATCGCGGCGATGAGCGTGCAATGGACGGTCTCGCGCGCGGTGGCGCAGGGCCTCATCACCGAGCACATCGCCTTTGCCCGCACCTCCAAGGGCGGCCTGTCCCGGATGTCGATCGAGTTCCAGGCGTTCTGGGAGGCCGTGATCGGCACCCTGCTCCTGATCGGCGCGGGCGTGCTGATCGCCACCAACAGCTACCGCCAGATCACCGAAATCTACATCTTCGCCGGCGTGCTGGTGCTGCAAAGCCTGCCGTTCCTGGCCGCGGTCGCCATCGCCATCCTCGAGCTCAGCCGCATCAACTCGTTCCAGTTCTGGCGCGACAGCGCGATCCGTACCGCCGAGCTGATCGGCCTGCGTCCGGTCGCGCTGCCGGCCCCCGGCACGCCGCAGCCGGTGCCGAACGAGGTGCGGCGGGAAACCCAGTGATTGAGGCTCCGCGATAGCCTTTGGACCTCGTGATTAAAAGACACGTGGTCTTCGGCGTGGATGACGGCCCGCCAATTCGGGTTGAGCTTTCCGCCTTAAGCGGCGGAAACCGCGCGCAAATCCCCGCCCCTGCCGCGTCTTTCGGCAACCACCCAAGCTATTGACCTCAGCGCCCCATCCCCCTACACAGCGCGGGCCGAAAGCATGATCCGGAAACAGCCGGTTTTTCCCCGCGACGCCAGCTTGAGCGCAGCGGCAAGACATGCTTCTCGAATGTCCGACCACGATGGCGATCTCTTTAAGCCATCAGCGGCCATGGGAGCGCGTAGCTCAGCCGGTAGAGCACGTGACTTTTAATCACGGGGTCCTGGGTTCGAGCCCCAGCGCGCTCACCAAAGGCCGGATCGACAGCTTAGCCGACAAGACCAACCGAACCGAAAAGCTCTGTGTGGGCCCCGTGTTGGCGAATCGATTGCGCGTGAACATGAAGAACATTCCTGCGGAGTTTAAGGACATACCCGCGACGGTTGCGCGTTATCTCGACGCGTGGGCGCAATCATCACGGAGGCACGCGGACGGCCGAGCAGTGAAGAACATGTTCGGCAAGATGCGCGAGATGGGCTTGCAGGGCGTCGTGGTCTACCGCCACTGCGGCCATCACGTAGCGCTGAGCGCCGATCGCTGGTGTCTGATATCGAGCCGCGCTTTGTCTACGCTGGCTGTGGCAACCGCTGAGCCGATGAGGCCCGGCAAGGCCGATGGTCCGCCTATCGCGGATGACGCGCAATCCCCGGCATAGGATCGCTTCGCGTTGTCCAGGCTCCGCGATCATCCCACCCTGATCTGGTTAAGATTGTTCATTCCCTTGCAGGGGAAAATTTGCCTCTGTGCGCCTTGATGTGGCTCGCCGTCAGGAGGCTATGGAGGCGTATAGCGATGGGACAAACGACCCGAATTTTGAAGCGGGCAAACGTCCTGCCCGATCTCCTGAAAATGCTTCAGGAGCTCGAGGAGCTGAGAGAAAGGGTTCGGCTCGCCGAGGCCGCCCGCGTGTTGCACTAGACCTACGCGAAAAGTCCGCATCCCCTTCCGGAGGGCGCTTTGGCGCGTCAGTCCCACAGCCCGAGAACACGGTCTCCGAGCGGAGTGTCGTTCCATCTCGACATGCGCTGACGTCTAGCGACAGCGGGTTTCAAAAAATCGCACTTTTCTGTCGCTGGTCCGTACTTGCCGCTGTAGAAGCGCACCCGACCGGGGACTTCTGACCTGCTAATTGCGCTTGAGCAGAGCTGAGAAGCACCTCCCCCTGCGACCTCGTCGCGCGCGAACTTCGGAAGGTAGCGCGGCGTGAGGCTAAAAACGCAATCGACGTCTCCGGACTGAGGAATGTACAATTCGACGACGGCCGGTCGCGATTTCGACGCCGAGCATGGTTCGCGCTCTAGTTCATGCGCAATAGAGCTCTGGTAGCTCGTCGCCGCAAACGAGCGTGCCAGATTCCGATAAAAACCCCAGTAGTCGCCCCGAGATGAACTCCCCGCAGCATCCGCCTATTGTGCCCTACCCCTTCAGGCATTTTGGCGATGGTCTGCGCAGCGAAAGACAGCCCGCCCGTTCTGATCTGCTCCAAGTGCGGACGGCCGATGACGTTCTTGGCGACGCTTCCTGCCATCCTCAATCTGCCTGCAGTCCATGCTTTCCAGTGCCGCCCCTGTCTGCGCGTCGACACCATTCCGCTGGCATAGCACTCGGCGCCTAAGTCGGTTTGAGCTCTTGCAAAACCCGTCACTCGTTGCGATCAGCGCCGCTGCGATCCGCCATCGGTTATCGGAGCAATCCTCAAAAGGCAGCGAAGTGGCCGACCGACTTGCCAGCGATGGGTTTCGCAAGTGCTACACCCGTAACGCGCCAATCCGAATCTCTCGAAGCTCAACCTGCTCAAGCCGTGCAACGCGTGTGCAACGCGAAGATTGTCCCCGCCTTTATAAGGCGGGAACGGCACCATCTCTGCCAAGTTATCCCGCTACCGGAGGTAACTGAAGGAGGTAGACATGCCGGTATTCATACTCTGGGCCGTCCCTACGGTGCTCGTCATCGGCGGCGTCGGCTACTATTTTCTCCGCGTAGTTCACTAGTTGAGTATTTTGGCCACGCTCGAATGCTGATGACGGTTGCCAAAGTCTAGCCGGCATTGGCATTGCCGGAAGCCCGGCGTCGACGTCATTGCCCGACGCTGGGCGGCCGCGCCAGGCGCCTCTTTGGCCGATCGGATTTTGCCGACGATGATTTGAGTTTAGCAGTCCGGTGGATTGATGCGGCCGGTTTGCGGTCGGCGCTACGCATCTTTTGCATTTGCTCAGCCGCGATCACGCGGGAGCGCAGATTTTCTAACTCGGAAAGCCCGGAAGCAAGCTCGTCGAAACGCTGTTTCAGCACAGCGGCGTGATCACCAGTGCCCATTGTACGCCCCCTGGGCTACTCGAAGATCGACCGAGACAACCGGGAAAACTATGCAAATCGGAAATGCGGTGGCGAGGGGACAGTTCCTATTGAAAGTGCCGCGCCGTAGGCGCGGGCGTGCGCTGCAAAAGGCTCAACGCCCCCTATCGCGAACGCGCAGAAGGTCAGATTCACGGGGGATCGAGCGGGCTCCATTGCCAGTGACGGCCCCGGCTGTGGGGGCTTCTGGGGTGGAGGCCGGGGCCGCTGGAGGTGCCTGGACCTTTTGGGAAGGGCCGAAGCAAGCGTAGACTAGGAAAAAGCGGCAATCACTTCTGTTCGCTTTCGTACATTGCCTGTACCATTCCATTTGCGGGGAACGGAGCAATTGCCGATGAAGGACTATCTCGTCCAGATCGAGAAACTTCGGAAAGATGCGGCCGAATGCGCCCTGATCCGCGATTTGGCAACCGATCCAGGCAAGCGCGAATTGTTCGACCGGCTTGCAAGCCACCTCACGGTCCTGGCTGACCAAGTTGAAATGGCCATGCTCGAGCGGAAGACCGCGACTGCCCCGTCTCGGCCCTAGAAAGGCGCGCCGCTTATTGAAAGACACGCCTGCGGAAGGCTGCGCCTGCCGATGCTGCGAGATTTTCTGAGCTCGCCGTTCGCCCAGGCCCGCCCCCAAAAACCCGCTGACAACCCGCCGGAAACGTGTAGGATTCACCAAAACCGGAGGAACGGCATGTTTGAAATCAACGGTTTCGACACGGCGGGCGTCGTCAGTCTCAAGCGGCTGTCACTCGCCGCCGCCCTCAAGAAAGCCAAAGAGCTTACAGAGGACGGGTGCTGGGACGTTCGGGTCGTTGATCCCGCCGGCCGGATCTACACCTCGTTTGAAGAGCAGGCCGCCTAGCCGCCCCGCCATTCGAGCCATCACCAGCCTCCGCTTCCGCGGCTATCCGCCTCGGCCGACGTTTGACGAGGCGTTGTTCAGCCAGCGCAGCGTTGCATCGTCGCTCCAGCCAGGGACGGCAAAGCGCGCCGGCGGAGTTGCATTCGCGCGGGGCCGGTCCACCGCAGGATGGCGTGCGCGGGGGTGATGCACCGGCGCGGCGTTTGCGGAGGTGCACAGCGCCAGCAACAGACCCATGGCAATAAGAGCGCGCATCGCAGCAACTCCAATCGAGCAATCGCCCGCTGTCATCTGATGCCCGATCGGCTCACCACAACCGATTGCGGCTTCACAAGCAGGAGAGAAGCGCGGGCACCTGCGCTGGTGCAAGCAGCTCGCAACTGCCGCGCGCCATGCCATTGCCAGTCAACTCGTTTGGGAGCAGGCTCTCTCGAGGCGCTCAAGACGCCGCACAGGGAGCGAACCATGAAGGAACACGGCCTGGATGGCCGCCACCGCGACAAGGATGGCGCGATCGGCAAGAAGCACGGCAACACGCTGGTCGGCACGTTGCGCAAGATTTACGGAAGAGGTTTTGCGGCCGGCTATCCCGATACGACTGAGCTCAGCGAGGTCCTGCTTCAGCTGAACGAGACGTCGCTGAGCCAGTTGCGTCGCGATCACGACACCGGGCATCTGCAGCACAAGATCGACCACGCCGCGAAGTGACGGACTGTCGGACCTGACGGCCAATTTCGGCTCGACTCGGTCAATCCGGAAGTTGGTCGTCAGCTTTCCGGAGCAGCCGTCGCAGCCGGCACACTCAGCGGGGCGCCTCCGACCGAAACGGGACCCAGGGGCTTTGCTTCCCGAACCATCCGCTTGCGCATCGCGGCGGACAGTCCGTAGCGCGCATGCGCTCGTCGGATGGACGAGGTGACGTCCGACGTCGTCGTGTTTTGCAGCGCATCGATCTTCGCCATCAACGTGGACAGCTGCGACGAGATCTTCCTCACGTCGACCCGCTCGTCCGTGATGCTCTGCCGCAGCGACAGCAGCACCATCGAATCCTGCTGCAGCATAACCGAGTTCTGGTCCGTTGCCTGATTGGTCTGTTGCAGTAACGCGGTGTGTTGCCGCTGGGCCGCCTGAATGTCCTTCAACGCAGCGATAACGGGATCCGGCTTTGGTTCGGACGCCTCCAAACGCGGAAGCAGCTCAGCCAGCCTGCCGACATTCAGCGAACTAAAATCGGAAGGCGATGTGTAGATCGCCGCCGCGCCGTTGATGGCCAGGGCACAGACCGACAGGGCCAGGACCGATTTCCGGCTGGACCGTTTGATCAGGGCTGGAGCTTCGGAGATTTCGGGTTCGTCCGCTGCTGCGGCGGCTGCAAGTGCTGCAGCGTCGAGTTCCTCGGCGAAGCTTTGCATTTCGAAGGTCGTGGTCATTTGCATTGACCCCAGTGAGCGAGCAACAGGAAACCGCCCCTGGACCGTCCTCGCGACGACCCCTTGTACGCAGCACCCTTACACAACTGTCTAAAATTGTGAGCATTTCCGATTAATTCCACGTTAGCGGCCGAGCACGCCGCCCCCGGCCGACTACGGGGGACCGTGCGAAGAGGAGGCGCTACGCTGACATTGCCGTAGGGTCGGCAAAGCGAAAGCGTGCCCACCGCTTCGATCGCCGGGGCTTGGATGCATGGTGGGCACGGCGCTTTGCGCCTTTGCCTACCCTACGGCAGCCGTTCCTAAGTCCGCATCCTGACTAGCGGATTTCCCGAAGATGGCATCATGCCACCGTTTTGCCCGACAAAGCAAACGGGCGTTGCCGCCGGATTCAAAACACCTTGCGCCAGCAGCACTTAGCTACTGTGCATGGGGTTGTTTTCGCATTTTGATGCGCTCTCCCCTCATCGAGCACTCGGAACAGCTCCTCCATCCGCTCGCAGATTACAAATCTGGTCCTATCGGGCTCGTAGCGCGTTTGCGCGACAAAGTCGTTCGCCGCTCGACCTGGGCCTTGGCATCCAGCACCTTGTCTCCAGCTCGTGCGGCTCGCTGCTCTGAAAGGGTCGAGCCTCTCCCTGCCAGACCAACCGAACCAACGCCGCTGTTTCCCTGAGCCTGTGTTGCCGGCCGGAATCTGTTTTGGGAGGACGCCGAACCAGTGGCCGTTTGATCCTCATTGCTCGTGCCGCTCCCAATCGCGCCGATCGGCAGGCCATTTTGAGCGTGACCAGCCCCGGCATTTCTCGCGGCCTGAGCTGCCGCCCGCGACCTTGCGGGCGTGGCGGGCTGAACGTTCGGATTGGTCGGTTGGCTGTTGGTGCCCAGATCGCCGCCGGCGGCGCTGTCCTTTGTCCCCATCCCCGCGGGTGCGGAAGGACCTGCATTGCCCGCACTCGTCCCCATTCCAGAAGGCGCCGAGCCGCCAGCGCTACCCGGCCCGGTTCCCATGCCAGCTCCTGCCGACCCGGCATTTGCGCCGCCTGCTTGCACCAGGGCCAACAGACACGAGCTTGCGACAATCGCGATGATTGGAGGAATGGCATGTGACATCGGACAATCTCCTTCGCCACGCCCCAACTGACTATAAGGGTGGAACAGGGATTCCGCTACGAATTCGCAGTTGTTCGCGCTGACGAACGCGCGAGCCCCTCACCCCTCGTCCAGGACCTCGAACAACTCCTCGACCCGCTCGAATGGTGCATCCTGCATCTTGGCGTAATGGACCACGCGGTCGCCGTCGCGTTGAAGCGACCTTCCCTTCGACTTCCGCAAGCGTCCGGGCAGGAACGTCGCGGCCGCAGCTTCAGGCCCGACGTCGAGGCGGATGATACCTCTGCGCTTGCACTCCAGCCTGAGCCTGGCTGCGGCGAAGAAGTCGCGCGCGACCTTCGGCAACGGGCCGAAGCGGCGGGAGGTCTCCTCTTCGAGGTCTTCGAGGTCGTCTTCGTCCGTGCATCTTGCGGCGCGCGCATAGAGTTCGAGCCGCACCGGCTCGGACTGCACATAGGTCTCGGGCAGCATGTCCGCGACCGGCAGGTTCAGGTCAGGCACCCACACCGCCTGCCCCTCATCGAGCTTCTCCGAGGCCATCTTCAGGAGGTGGCTGTAGAGCACCGGCCCGAACACCTGGACGTGGCCGGATTGCTGCTCCGAGAACAGGTCGCCCGCGCCTCGCAGATCGAGGTCGCGCTCGCTGATGGCAAAGCCCGCGCCGGGCCGGCTGAACTCTTCGAGCACCGCCAGCCGCTTCTCGGATTGTCCGGACTGCGTCTCGGTCAACAGATGGGCGAAGGCGCGGATGCCGCCGCGGCCGACGCGCCCGCGCAGCTGATGCAGCTGGGCGAGGCCGAACTTCTCCGGCCAGCAGACCACGATGGTGTTGGCACGGGGGATGTCGAGGCCGCTCTCGACGATGTTGGTCGCGAGCAGCACGTCGGCCCTGCCCTCGACGAAGCTCATCATGCGGTCGTCGATCTCGTCGGCCGCTAGTCTCCCGTGCAGGCAGACGATGCGCAGGTCCGGCGCCACTGCCTGCACCCGCGCCAGCATCGGATCGAGATCCTGGATGCGCGGACAGATCAGGAAACTCTGGCCGTGGCGGCGCTGCTCACGCAGCAGCGCGGAGGCGATCGCCGCATCCGACAGCGGCGCGATCCTGGTCGCGACCGGCAGGCG